>DGXZ01000029.1:43258-43930 GCA_002396485.1 Spartobacteria bacterium UBA5019 | reverse complement strand
AATCAAAATCGAAGAAGTCATGAACAATCTAATCACATTGATCCATGCGGACGAAGTTGATGCGCCCATGCAGCGCGCTGAAAAATCCAGCCCAGTCCGAAACATTTGCCTCGCGAAATTTTTTTGTTTTTTGGCGCTGCTTCTGGGAGTTGTCGGGAATTCGAATGCTCAGACATTCACAACTTGGAACAATTCAACATCCACGTCATACTCTACTGGAAACAACTGGGATAACTCAACCCCATCAGCATCTAAAATAGCGCTTTTTGACAGCGTAATTCTAAATGGAGGCAATTTGGGAATTGCTTCGACAATATCCAACGCACAAGCCCTTGTTATAACATCAAACTACACTGGAAATTTAAACATTGGGGCGAGCGGAACAACTGGAGCAAATTTGACTTATTCGCTCACAGGAAACGCAACTATAGATGGCGTTTCCAATGTAAGTATCAGCAATAATAGTTCTAATAATCTTACAATCAATCCAAAACACACCGCTGGAAACAACACGCTTACCCTAACGCTTGGCAATGCCACAAACAATGTCATCCGAGTCGCAAACAGCGGAAATATTACAATCAATGCTGCCATTACTGGAGCAAATCCCTTGACTGTCAGCGCAACCGGCTCTGGACGTGTCACCTTCAACGGTACCAACACCTACACCGG
>DGXZ01000029.1:35978-43083 GCA_002396485.1 Spartobacteria bacterium UBA5019 | reverse complement strand
AACGGTACCAACACCTACACCGGCGCGACGGCGGTGAGCGCGGGCACGCTGGCGTTGGGTTCAGCGGGTTCGATTGCCAGTGGTTCGGTTTTGAGTATCGCAGCCGGGGCGACTTTGGATTTGAAGGCTAAGACCTCATTCACCCTTAGCAATCCGTTGACAATCGATGTGGGCGCATCAAATGCAGGAAAACTCGATGCGATGGGTGTGGCGTTGATATACGGCAACGCCCTCACGCTGAACATTACGACATCGACTCCTCTTTCGACCTACAATCTGTTCGCCTTCACGAGTGAAACCGGCGCTTTCAACAGTATTAACCTGAACGGCTCTTTCAGCGGCAGTATGGCAAGTGGTTCAGGAAACTGGACGGCCACAAGCAACGGGTATGATTTTACTTTTAACGAGAGCACAGGCGTTCTTGCCGCTGCCACGTCAGCTGTGCCCGAGCCAAGCACTTGGGTGCTCATCGGTATTGTGGCTGCGTTTTTTCTCTATCGCATGGGTCGCAAGAAATCGTTTGCGCCGGAGCACAACTAAATCCGCGCCAGGCTGGGCTTGATCCGGTAGGGTTTGGGCCATGGAAAACAAGTCTGTGGCAGTGATTGGGGCCGGGATGGCTGGGATCGGTGCGGCGCGGTTGCTGGCTGATGCGGGATTTCGTGTGGTGGTTTTTGACAAGTCGCGCGGCATGGGCGGGCGGTGTGCGACGAAGCGCTGGGAGGGGCACTCGGTGGATCACGGGGCGCAGTATTTCACGATGAGGGATGCGGATTTTTCGCGGGAGGCTCGGTTGGCCTGCGGCGGGGATTTGCTGGAAATCCAATCGCCGATTTTCGATGAGGCAGGTCGGGAGCTGCCCGGCGAGGAGCGTTTTTTTCATGCCAAGGGGAACAGCCGTCTCGCGCGTGCGCTGGCCGAGGGCTTGGACGTGAGGACGGGTGTGACGATTGAAGCCGTGGAAGATCGCCGTGTGGGCGGTGAGGAGTTTGACCTCATCCTCAGCACGGCTCCTTGGCCGCAGACCGCAAAACTGGTTGGGATTTCCGGCGCAGAAAATCCGTACGCTCCGTGTTTGGCGGGGCTTTTTCTCTACGAGGGTGAGATGGTGGGAGCAACGGCAGTGAGGTATGCCATCAGCGACCGTTCGGGTCATGCGCTGGCTTGGTCGGCGTGCGAGAATCACAAGTCCGGGCATGTTGGGGAGGGCTTCACTGTGATGGTCGTCCACGCTTCGGAGGAATTCAGCCGCACCCGCTTGGAAGACGATCCGGCAAGCTGGGTAGCGGATCTGCGGGCACTCATGGAAGAGCGTTGGGAAATCCCATCGAGCGTCTTCCGCGCCGTGCATCCGCACCGCTGGCGGTATGCCCGCATTTCAGGGAAAATGGGAATCCCGGCCCTGCCCGAGGGATGGCATTTCGCGGGGGATTTGCTCGGCGAGTCGCGTGTGGAATCCGCCTGGCTTGCGGGACGCGCGGCAGCGGCGCGCATTATTTCTGGCGCTTGAACGGTGGCGGACGCATTTTGTCTTCAACATGAAAATCGGAGTTATTGGTGCAACAGGGTATGTGGGGGCGAGGCTGTGCCGCATGGCCGAAGCGGCGGGGCATGGCGTGTTGCGGTTCTCCCGAAGCGCGAGGGCTGGATTTCGCAGAATTGAAGCGAACGGTAACCTCGATTTTTCGGGCTTGGATGCCGTGGTGAACCTCGCGGGCGAGCCAATTTTGGGGCTGTGGACGGCGTCGAAGAAGGAAAAGATCGTGCGCAGCCGTGTGGAAACAACGCGCAAGGTGGTCGGCAGTCTTCATTCGGGCATTGGCGTGCTCATCAATGCCTCGGCGATTGGTTTTTACGGTGACACGGACGAGCGGGAGGTCGATGAATCAGCTCCAGCGGGAAGTGGTTTTCTGGCGGACGTGTGCCAGGCCTGGGAGGCTGCGGCGATGCCTGCCGAGGCGCTCGGGTGCCGCCTGGTGCGGCTTCGTATTGGCTTTGTGACAGGCCCAGGCGGGGCGATGGGCTTGGTGCGTCCGGTTTTTCAACTCGGCTTGGGAGGGAATCTTGGCAATGGGCGGCAGTGGATGAGTTGTATCCATGTGGACGATGTCGCCGGGATGATTCTCTGGGCGGTGGAAAACCAATCGGTGAGTGGCGCGGTGAATGCCGTGAATCCGGAGCCGGTGCGGAATGCCGAGTTCACCCGCACGCTGGCGCGCGTGGTGCGACGTCCCGCGATTCTGCCCGCGCCTTCCTGTGCCCTCAAACTCGCACTCGGCGAGTTGTCGCATGTCATGCTCGACAGTGTGCGCGTTCGTCCGGCGGTGGCGGAGAGCTTGGGCTACGTGTTTCGACATCCCACGCTCGAAGCAGGCCTGCGCGCAGGGTGATCCTGTCTTGCGGGGAAGATCAAATCCGCTAAAAACACCGCATGGAAAAAGTGGCAAAGGTTTTTGTGGCGGGGCATCGCGGCATGGTCGGGAGCGCCATCGTGAGGCGGCTCCAGCTGGCCGGCTTTGAACACATCCTCACTCGCACACGGCAGGAACTTGACCTCATGGATCGCGCCGTCGTGCGTGGTTTTTTCGAGGCGGAGCGTCCGGACTATGTGGTGGATGCCGCCGCAAGGGTGGGGGGCATTGCCGCAAACTTTGAGAAGCCGGTCGAGTTCCTCATCGAGAACCTCACGATTCAGAACAATGTCATCCAAGCCGCAGCCGACTTTGGCGTGACGAAACTCCTCTTCCTCGGCAGCTCGTGCATTTATCCGAAATTGGCTCCCCAGCCGCTCACGGAGGATGCGTTGCTCACCGGTCCGCTGGAACCGACGAACGATGCCTACGCCATTGCAAAGATTGCCGGCATCAAGCTCTGCCAGGCTTACGCCCGCGAGTATGGGAAAAATTTCATCTCCGGGATGCCGACAAATCTCTACGGGCCGAATGACAACTTCGATCTTCACACTTCGCATGTCCTCCCGGCCTTGATCCGAAAGGTACATGAGGCCAAGCAGGGCGGAGCCAACGAGGTTTCCGTCTGGGGCAGCGGCACTCCCCGTCGCGAGTTTCTCCATGTGGATGACCTCGCCGACGCTTGCTTCTTCCTTCTCGAAAACTACGACTCTCCTGAAATCGTCAACATCGGCTGTGGCGAGGATGTCTCGATCAGGGAACTTGCGGAGACCGTCTGCGAGGTGCTTGGCTTTGAGGGATCGCTCGTCTTCGATACCTCGAAGCCGGATGGAACTCCGCGCAAGCTGATGCACGTGGGCAAGCTTCTTGCCCTCGGATGGAACCCCCGCATTGGCCTCAAGGAGGGTATACGGGATGCCTACGAGTGGTTTTTAAAAAACCGGTGAACCCCAGTCCTGCTCAGGCAAGCAGGCTGTTGATGTAGGCGGAAGGCTCGAAGTTTTCTATCAAAACGACCGTCTCTCCGTGCCGGTGCATGCGGGCCTGGGTGACGAGAATCTCCGGTGTTTTGTGCGGTGCAAAAAGAATGTCGTCGTGCGTGGCGTTGAGGTGCTCCGCAAATTTGTCGGGCGTCAGCGAGCCTCCCAGATGATCACTGCGGCCGGTCGCCACATGGATGGTTCCCCGAATTTTTTCGTCCTGGATGTCACGGCCCGACACAGGAAGGATTTGTGTTCCGAAGCCCAGCTCGCCGAGTTCGCCCGTCACTGGGTCGGAGACGAGTTTTTGATTGTGGGCTTCCACGACCGAGGGGTCTCCGCTGAGGAGTTCGGCTTTCTGGATTCGGCCGCCGGCGACGTGCATGAGGCCGATCGTGCCGTCTTCGTAGCGCATGGGGAATTCGCCCGAAGCTCCGGTGGGCACATAATAAATCTCGCCAGCCGGGAGGTTGGCGACATCCGGTTCGTCACCCCGGCAGAGGCCGTGGCTCTTCTGTGCTTCCTGGCCGCCGAGTTCGAGTCGGAGTGTGTGGTTTTTTCCGTTGAACAGAAAATCGATCTCCACCCAATCGGCATTGGTCATGCCAAGGCGCATTTTTTCGGCATCAATGCTCACATCGTCGTAGCTCACAGCGAGACCTGTGCGCAGGATGGTTTGGTTGACCCCGTGGAGCGTCGCACCCCGGAAGCCGAATTGCTTGGCAAACGCTGTGAGAGGTGCCGTGGCGGAATAGGTCGAGATGCAGAGAATGATGTCGTAGTGCGGATAGACATCCTTCTCCAGGCTGACTGTGCGTCCCTCGGGCGTGTAGGCCTCATCGGGAAGGTCGAGGTTGCTGCCGCCTGTGATTTTGTAGGCATACATCTCGCCGCCGCCGAGTCCGAGTTCGGCCAGTGTGCCGTCACGGAGCGGCTCGAAGAAGAACTTCACGGCGTTTCTTTGAATCGTGAGTTCTGGATTTTTCAAAAAGGTGAAATCCTTGATGTGCGATGCATCCGGGAGGTCGATCAGAATACAAATTTTCTGTCCGGTCCGTGGTTCGAACGTGCTTCGGAGGAGGTTTGTGAGTCGAAATGGCGGAAAAACACGGCGCGCGGCTTGTGTCGGAATGGTCATTGGATGCATGCGGGAATTTTCTACGTGCTGGAGGGTGGTGACGATTCAAAAAAAACTATGCCCAAGTCTGAAATCACTGTTTCTGCATCGAGGGGTTCTGGTTTATGGATGTGCGCGGTGAATTATCTCACAGCCATCTTCTGCGGTCTTGCGCTTCTGGTTGCCCAGTATTTTGTGGGCCGGGGACCTTATCCCTTCCTGCCCCTCCCGGCTTATGCTGTGCTTTGTCTTGCCGTCTTCTTCGGTGCTTGGAAGTTGACGCAGCGGGATTTTGCAATTCCGCGATGGGTGTGTATCTCCTTTGCCGCAGCTCTCACGGGATGGCTGGCGATTCCGCTTGCGGGCGAATCCGACCTATGGCTGCAGGGTGCGATTTTGCGTCTGGTTCTTGCGGCCTGGATTGTTTATTGCCTGCTGGTTTTTGTCATCACGGGCCCGGGGGAAAGGCTCGCACTCCTCTCGATCTTGCTGGTCGGATCCTTTGCGCAAGCGGCTTTGGGTATTTTTCAATATCTTTTCCCCAATGCGCTTCCTTACCTCGGCTGGATCACGGATCTTTGTCCTGAACGGATGGAGGGCCATGCATTTCGGGCTAGGGGTTTTTACTGGAATGCCAACCATCTCGCCTGGCTTTTGAATTTCGCCGGCGCTTTCGCCCTCTCCATCGGCGTCTGGGGGCGGGTGAGCCTCTGGCCACGCCTACTCCTGCTTTACGGTGCGGCCATGTTTTTCGCTGTTGGCATCCTCACCCAGAGTCGCGGGGGTGTGCTCGGAGCCGTTGCTGCGCTGGCTGTCTTTGTTGTTATTAGCGCCCGCGGCCTCTTGCTCGGAGCCTGGGGCAGTCGGGGGCGGATGTTTGGCTTGGTGGCCATCGCTCTTTTGGTCACTCTGGGGGCGGTTTGGCAAGCTTATGAGTCGAGCGATCTCGCCCAATATCGCATTCTGAAAGCGGGTGAGGAAACCTACCGCACGACTGTTTGGAAAACGGTTTTTCGTCAATGGCAGGGTGAGCCGATTGTTGGAACCGGTCTTGGCACTTTCACGAACTTCGCGCGCCAATACAGGCTCCGCTCGGATGCGCTGGATGATATCTTCGCCCACAACGACTGGCTGCAAGCGCTTGCGGAGATCGGGTTGATCGGTGTCGGGCTGGGTTTTTGCGTTTTGCTTGTGCACCTCTCTTCGGGATGGAGGTCGGTGGTCGTCGATCTTCGCCAACGAATTGCTGCCGGTGGTTCGCCTGCGAGCCTGAAGGCCGCAATGCAGATGGGAGCCATGTCCTCGCTCGCCGCGTTTGCAGTTCACGCGTTTTTTGATTTCAACATGCAGGTTCCAGCCAACGCGCTCTTGGGCTGTGTTTCACTGGCTATTCTTGCCTCGCCAGGACGGAGGTTTTCATCTGAGCGAATCTCGGTTGTTGCATCACGCTTGGCTTTTGCCACTGCCCTCGCTGCGGCGATTGGTCTTGGGTTGTCCTCGTGGAATTGTCTCAACTCCGAGCTCGCCTGGATTCGCGCGGATTCAGCGCTTGCGCTCGGAAATTCTGAAATGGCGCTGGAATTTGCGGAGTCGGGAATCGAATCCAACCCGAAGCACAGCGCCCTTGCCGCCACTGGAGGGCGGGTCGCACTTGCTCTTGGCAAATACACCGGATTTCCCGAGTTGGAGCGCCGCCGCCTGCTGCAGCGTTCGGTTGAATTGTCTTCAATCGCCAAGCAAGGAGAACCCGGCAATGCCTGGCATCTGATGAACTTGGCCCACGCCTACGACAACCTAGGCAGTTTTGTGCAAGCCGCACCTCTCCATCGTGCGGCCATCGCTCAAGCGCCTTATTATGCGACGCCATATGAGTTCTACGCCCTCCATCTTGAACTTTCGGGTCAGACAGACGAAGCCATCGCATTTTATAGTCTGGCACTGCATCTCCCTTCCTCGACTTTCTCCGCAGCGCGAAGGGAAGCGCTGCTGCTCGCGAAGCAAAAGACCCCTTCGCCATGATGTCGAAGGAGCTGACTTTCTGTGGGACAATGTTACGGATTTGTAACATTTCCTGTGAGAAATTTCTTGCCTTTCATCCGCCCACGCTCAAGATACATTTTCAACCGCAATTTATATTATGATTATGAAGATTCATCCCACACTCTCTTCGGTCGTCCTTCTTCTGGTTCTTGGCACAGCGCCACTTTCCCTAGCCCAGAGCTCTGGAGGTGAACGGCAAGCCGCCATGGCAATCGCGAGCAAGAACAAACTAACTCCGGCTCAAGCCAGGGCAGTCGTGCAGGCTCTTGCTAGAGCTTACGGCAATCGCGGAGACACTGAGGCCTTAGTTGCTGCCGTCTCCCAATTGAGCAAGGCGAATCCCACGCAAGCCGCAGCGATCGCTGCCGCAGCTACGGCATTCGCTCCCGGTCTTGCCTCTCAGATTGCTTCCAGCGCAGCAAGTGCCGCACCTGCACAAGCCGCAGCTGTCGCCTCTGCGGTGGCTACCGCATCGCCTGCACAGTCAGTAGCTATTGCATCTGCAGTGGCCACAGCGGCTCCCGCCCAAGCCGCAGCAGTCGCCTCTGCGGTGGCTA
>DGXZ01000029.1:24671-35655 GCA_002396485.1 Spartobacteria bacterium UBA5019 | reverse complement strand
CCCCTGTTCAAGCTGCAGCAGTCGCTGCAGCAGTGGCAACAGCCGCTCCTGCTTCTGCTTCGCAAATTGCGGCCGGAGTCTCGGCTGCGGTTCCGGCAGCCGCCGTAGCAATTGCCCAGAGCGTTTCTTCCGCAGTTCCTTCAGCTGCGACCGCCGTATCTGCAGCCGTTGTCGCCGCAGTTCCTTCAGCTGATGCCGCAGCGGTGTCTGCAGCCGCCCAAACTGGATCGCAGACTCCTGCCTCAACTGCTGGTCAGCCAGCGAATACAGGTGACCAAGGCACAACAAACAATGGACAAAGTCTCCCAGGATCTACGGGAAGCAGCACGGGTGGAAGCGGCACGCCTCCCCGTCCCACGCCGACTCCCATTCCTACTCCCACTCCCGCCTCCTGATCGCTATCAAGACCTGTTCAGTTGCTGAATTTATCCACTTCTTAAAATGCTAAAAAGATCACTGCCTTTTGCAATCGCCTTGGCTTGCTCCCCGATGTCCATCTTCGCGCAGCAACCTTCTGAGGATTTCTACGGTGCTCCAGCGCCAGCGGACTTTCCTCAGGAGCTTGGAACTCCAGTCGACGATAACGCGGCCGCGCTCGAGGTTCCGGCAGAGAAACTTTCCGAAGGCATCTTCGAGGATAAGCCTTTCACCTTCTCATTCGCCATTCGAGAAGGCTACGACGACAACCTGTTTACGACCGAAACGAATCGCTCCGAGAGTTTCTATACAAACATGGCCGGAGGCATTAACTACACGGCCGAAAGTTCGCGCTTGCAGCTCTCTGCCGCTCTCAATGGAGGAGTCACTTACTATTACACTCGGCCCGGCGAAAAGTTCGACTACACTGGGGCCCTAAATCTCCAGGGCAGCTACAAACTCACCGAGCGTCTCACGCTCAATTTCTCGACCAACACAGCCTACCTTGCCCAGCCTGACTTGGAAGTGGCCGGAACCAGCGCGCGAAACAATGGTGACTACATGTTTTCTTCCACGACCATTGCCGGGGCCTATCAGTGGTCTGAAAAATTCTCCACGGATACCAAATACAACTTCACGCCTTTTATCTATGTCGAAGACTCGCTCAACGATAGCCAAGGCCGTATCGAACAGATGGTTGGCCAATCTTTTCGCTGGTTGGTTCTACCAAAATCCACAGCTGTTTTGGAGTATCGAGTCAACCCAGTTAATTATTACACTGCGCCATTAGACAACTTTGGACAATTCTTTCTCGTTGGTATCGATCAAGTGTTCAGTCCCAGGTTCAAAGTCAACGCACGAGGCGGTGCCGAGCTGAGGTTCTATAACTCTGACAACGACAATCCAGATTATTTTGGACCTTATGCCGAGGCCAATGGTTCTTACGAATACCAGAAAAACTCCAGCGTTGGTCTCAATCTTCGCTATGGTACGGAAGCTTCAGGGCTAAACGGCGCCGCCACGCGTGAGACCTTCCGCATCGGATTTAATGTCGTACAGGGCATTACCCCAAAGTTGTCTTTCCAAGGTGGTCTGAATTACCTCAACAACTTCTACAATGAGTTTGATAAACAAAATCCGAATTCTGATTTCTACGAAAACATCATCGAATTCTCGCTTGGAGCCAATTTCAAGATCACGAAGAACCTCATACTTCAAGTTGGCTATACCTACACGGTTGATATGGCTCCCGAGTCTGAGCAGCTGAGCTACCAGCGCAATGTTGCCTTCGTTGGTTTGAACATGGACTTCTGATTTCGTGCTTCGATCCGGTTTCTGCCCTGCATGGATCGGTTCTGCTCCTCTTAAGAAGTGCGATGTGATCAATCCGTCACACCACGCTTGATTGGTTATCCACTTTGATGAACAACGCAGACTCTAACGAAATCCAACTCCACCTCGTAGATTACTGGCGCGTTATCAGAATACGCTTGCCACTGATCGTTCTCGTGTTCCTGCTTGTGGTTATTACAACTGGCGTTGTAACTTATTTTTTGCCAAGGCAATACGAGTCTAGCGTAACGATGCAGATCAATCAGAACGACACCTATCTGAAGTTGTTCGATGACCGCGGAGGTGGTAGAGGTTTTGATCCACGATTTATTACAACGCAGTTCGAGATCATTCAGCGAAAGGAAATTCTCTATCCAGTGATCGAAGCCCTCGGTCTCGAGCAAAAGTGGAAAAAACTCTACGGCGTCGTCGGAAGGGAGCAAACGGTGTTTCGACTTCGGCGAATGATCGATGTGCGCGAAATTCGAAACACGGAACTCATCCAAATCAGCGTTCTCGACCAAGATAAAAACGAAGCCTCGGAAATTGCCAACCGCATCGCCGAGGAATACCAACGCCGCCGCATCGGGGAGCAGCAGGGCACGGTTAATAGATCACTCATACAACTGAAGGATGAAGTCGCCAAACAAAGCCGTCGAGTCGATGAACTCCGCGCAGAGGCTCAAAAAATCCGAATCGAAAATGATATCCAAGACTTGAATCCCGATAGCGTCGTGGATCCCATGCAGGCCGCGAATGAGGTTCTCCTATCCGTGGAGCAACAAGTAAGCACGGAGCGTCTAAGGGTTTCTTCGCTCCGGACTAAATACGAGCAAATTAGCAAGCTGACCGATGATCAGATCATGCGCAGTATCAGCACGCTGGATGTCCAAGATCCAACAATTCTACAGATGCTTCCGCAATACCAGGAGGTGGCTTCGGAGGAGGCTCGCTTGCTCAATAGTGGATTGGGAAGCAACCATCCCACGGTGAAATCTATCCGAGCCAAGAAAGACGTCATGTCGAAACAACTGGCATCGCAGATCGCTTCTCTTCGTGCCAGCATGGAAGCAAACATTCGAATTGGTGAGGAGTCTATCAAGGAATTCGAGCAAAGGCTAATCGAATCCCAGACAAAACAACAGACCTCAAAAACGCGCGCCTCGGGTTACTACGAAGCCAAGAATAATTACATCCAAGCAAAGAAAATCTTGGAGGCTGCTGAAATGCGACTTTCTACTGAAACAATGCAGCGCACCATGCCGCAGGATCCTGCTGTAATCTGGGAACGTGCAGAACCTGCAGATTTCCCTTCTCGCCCGCGAGTTCTGCTCAATATGATCTTGGGTATTGTTGTCGGGCTTGGCTTTGGAGTCGGTTTGGCATTTTTTATAGAATATCTTGACACAAGCGTAAAAACCTTGGAGGAAGTGGAAAGCTTGCTCAAAGTGCCTGTTCTTGCCGTTATACCAAAGAATATCAGTCTCCTGATCAAAGGAAGGGATGATAATCCGGATTCCGAGGCCTATCGTATCATGCGGACGAATATTGAATTCAACCGCCAATCACCATCGGCAAGTTCTATTACCATGGTGAGCGGTGGACCAGGAGAAGGCAAGTCAACTACGCTGAATAATTTGGCTTATACTTTCGCCAAAGGAGGGTATACAACATTATTGGTGGATGCCGATCTCCGCAGACCTTCTCAACATAGAATTTTTGGAGTTGAGAATACTATTGGTCTTAGCGATTATCTTACAAAAGATATAGAGCTAGAAGAAGTTGTGCAGGAGACAAAGCTTAACAATCTCTACTTCATGCCAAGCGGTTTGCTTCCGAGCGACGCTGTCGGGATTTTAAACTCCCAAAGAATGTTGGACATGATCCAAGATGCAAAAAACCGTTTTGATGTGGTGTTCTTTGATTCGCCGCCGATTTTGGGGGTTAGCGATGCGTCTGTTTTATCAAGCGAGGTTGACCTGACGATTATGGTCGTTCAGCATCGTAGATTTCCTAAGAGCATGATCCAGCGAGTCAAGATGGCAATCGATAATGTTGGAGGCAAAACGCTTGGGGTTGTTCTTAATAACGTCGATATTCGACACGGCCAATCTTACGAATACTATACAAGCTACTACAATTATTATCACAAACCGCCGGTATCGCCTCAAAAGAGGCCAACGGAATCACCTATTGTATCAGATGATAGCGTTAAGCCAAAAGACAAAACCAGTGATTACTAAAAAATTTGTTTTTTCAGTTTTATCAACTGTTGTAATTTTTTCTCAGAGCACTTTTGCGCAAGATGCTCTTCTCAGATCTGGGGATATCATAGAGTTACGCCTCGGAGGAGTGCCTTCAGAGGAAGTGCAGCAGGTTTCAGGTCAGTACACAATCGATGGAGATGGTTATGTCAATCTTCCACACGTTGGAAAGATACGTGCTGATCAAGCCACACAATCCGAATTGCAGCGATCCATTGAGTCCGCCTATCGATCACAACAGATTTACACGAATCCTTCCGTCACGCTGACCATACCAAATACAGCTCGTTTTGTTAACACCGGTGGGGAAGTCAAAGCGCCGCAACGTGTCCCATTCACGGCGGATCTCACCCTTCTTGGTGCGATAAGTGCTTCAGGCGGATTTACCGAGTTTGCTGATCAGAAGAAAGTCCGTCTTCTTCGCGATGGGAAGGTCACGATCGTGAATGTCAGGGACGTCCGAAAAGACCCCGAGAAGGATATTCGCCTCAAACCCGGTGATAGGATCGAAGTTCCTCAAAGTTTTTGGTGAGTCATAGGGTCGTTTTTAATGAACGATTTTGAAAACGAAGAGCTTCAGTGGTTCTGCATCAAATGCAAGCCGCGGCAGGAATCCACTGCCAAGCGCAGCATTTTGCGGGATATCGGCTCGGAGGTTTTTTGTCCCATGCTTCGTTTTGAGCGTGCGCGACGCAGCGGTAGGGTGAGGGTCACGGAAGCGATGTTTCCGGGTTATTTGTTTGCGCGCTTCAACTACCGGAATCAGCATCGGCATTTGGGTGCTTGCCATGGCGTTTCCCACATCGTCAAGTTTGGAGGAATCGCCGCCGTTGTCGGGGACGATATTATTCAAGCTCTGCGCGAGGCGGTGCTGGATGAGGAGACGGTTGAAATCCGTTCGCAGATCGAGGTGGGCACCGAGGTGCAGGTTCTGAAGGGGGCTTTCAGTGGGATCAGGGCGCTTGTGACACAGGTGCTTCCCGCCCAATCTCGTGTGAAGGTGCTTCTTGAGCTGCTTGGCATGGAGCGTGAGGTCGAGATCGAGGAAAGTGGCGTCCTGCCCCATATCGCCCATCCACTCGCCCCAAATTAATTCTTTTTCAAAATTTCAGGCCTTTGTCCTGTTGGAGGCGTTTTCCATGTCGGCTTGGGAGTGGGAGGCTTGGGGGAATTGATGGCTTGCACGTTTGACTTTGTGATGAGCGGAATTTCACGCAGGGCTTCGATCCGGACTTTTGCAAGTCCTCGCTCATAGGTTCCCAGTTTTTTTGCGGCTGCCACGCTGAGGTCGATGATGCGACCTTTCACATATGGGCCGCGATTGTTGATGCGCACGATCAGCGAGTTACCGGTTTTCAAATCGACAACCCTGACTCGTGTGTTGAACGGGAGTTTTTTGTGGGCTGCCGTGAGATCGGCGGGGCGGTAGGTCTCACCATTTGCGGTCAAGCGTCCGATCCAGCGCCCGCCATACCAGGAAGCCATTCCATACTCAATCTGGGTCGGCGTGCCGGAGTAAATCTGTGCATCTCGTCCATTGGGCAAGGTTTCGATGAGCATGCGGGTTTTGCATCCCGCAAGCAAAAGGCAAGGGATCAAAAACAAAGCGCAACTCCATCCCCGGATTTTCACTTCATTGGGATTTGTTTCGGGGGTCATGGAGGTAGGGAATCCAATATGTCGAGGGCGGCCGAAAGTACGGCCTCGGGAGTGGCCACCCCGCTTAAATTCAATATGGGAAAGGTAAATTGGGTGCGCCCCCAGGTCAATTGGCGTTTCGCGTAGCGCTGCGTCGCCAGCACCATGGCGGCCTTGCACTCGCTTTCAGTCATTTCACCTCGGAGGAGTTGCTGGATTTCGTGGAATCCGATGGCACGGGCGGCGCCCTCGCCGGCATGCTCGGCGGCCTGCACTTCGTCAACGACTCCGGCGGCAAACATGGCTTCAACATTGGCAGCAATGCGGCTTCGCAGGTCGTTGCGATCTCGTATCAGCACAAGGCCGCGAAAGAGGCCCTTGTCTTGGCTCCAAGCGCTTCGGGATTCCGCCAAAGGCTGTCCAGTGAGAAGAACGATTTCCAGTGCGCGCCGAATCCTCACAGGATTGCGCGTATCGATCATAGCAGGTGCGGCGGGATCTTTTTCACAAAGTTCTGCCAGCACATCCTCGACAGGCAAGGCGTTGATGCGGGCCCTCAAATCGGCATCCACTTTCGGCATTTCCACCAAGCCGTGGGTGAGGGATTTCAGGTAAAGACCGGTTCCTCCGGTTAAAATCGGCACGCGACCGCGTGATTCAATGTCTCGAATGCAGCGCCAGGCCGCCTTTGCATACATTGCGGCGTCAAATCCCTGCTTGAGATCTAAAAAGCCAATGAGATGGTGGGGAACGAGCGAGAGGAGGTCCTCTGTAGCCTGGGCCGTGAGGATTGGTAGACCGGCGTAGATTTGAAAGGCATCCGCCCCCACGACTTCTCCTCCCAGCCGGAGGGCCAGTGCAACGGCGAGGGCGGATTTCCCCGCGCCTGTGGGCCCCGTCACGATGATCGGACGGGACCCTTTGGCGAAGGATGTTTGTGTATTACTCAGCGGCCTGGGCTGTGCGTTCCGAGCGGCGCTCTTCAAGCGCTTTGGCTCCGCTCACCACGAGCTTGCGGCCCATGAAGTCTTTGTCGTGGAGTTCCGAAACGGCGCGTTTTGCTTCATCCACCGACTGCATTTGCACGAAGGCAAATCCCTTGGAGCGCATGTTGTGGCGATTGACGACGATTTCGACATTTTGCACCGATCCGACTCCGTTGAAGAGGTCGAAGAGATCGCTTTCGCCGGCGTCGAATGACAGGTTGCCCACATACAGACGTGGAGAGGAAACCTCCACCAGTTCCGGCGTGCGCATGCCGGTCGGGCGTTCGCTGCGGCTCTGGCGCTCGCGAGCAGGACGCTCGGCAGGGGCATTTTCGGCACTCCGTGGGGAACGTTCCTCGCGTGCGGGCCTTTTGGGTTCATCTTGTTTACCTGTCAGGAATCCGAGAATTCGTGCGAGGAGCGTTTTTTTTGCCTTGGGTTTGTTTTCGTGATGGGCGGAGCCGGATCGGTTGCCGCGCTCGGAGCGTCGGTTGGACCCGCGGCGAGAGGAACGACGTGTTCCGCTGGGTGAGTATTCTGATGACATGGTTTCTATTATTGCGTTGCATGGCCGACCCGCCGCACGGAGAAATCCTCCCCGCAGGAACGGCACGGACGGCAGTTCTGTTTCCGACGATGCACACCCCCTTGCAAGTGTGTGCTGAACGCACACTGCAAAGAACATGAGTGACGCGATGAATTCAGACCTTGGACCGAAATAAAATGGGTCGCTGGAGCCGTATTGCATAAATGATAGCGTCGGAAACAATTCGATCATTCCCTTTTTGAAAAGGAAACTCAAGGTGGAAATCATGCGTAGAGATATCAAAGTGCAGTTTTTTTCGATTGATGTATTTGATGAAACGCCTGCTTTGTCTCATTGCTGTGTTGCCGACTGGTGCCGATAAATCTTTTCGCAACTTTGGCGGGAGTTGCGTGTTTAAAGAATCATGCTCACCCAGCTTGCTGCCAAGGAATGGACCCTCGAGGCCGCTGCCCATCTTTTGAACCGCGCTGCATTTGGCGGTTCGCCTGAGGAAATCCAGAAGCTCCACGCAATGGGGCATGCCGCCGCTGTGCGCAGTCTCTTGCATGCGGGCGAGGATGAGGATCTCTTTCCCGCTCCGGAAATCGACCCGATGAGAATTCAGCGGCCCAGAGACGACTCCATGACTCCCGAAGAGGTCGCGGAGAGGAGGAAAATCATCAAGGTGCAAGCGAGGGAGCGAACCCAGGAGACACGGATTTGGTGGATTCAGCGCATGGCCTCCACGCCCTATCCGGCGCGCGAGAAGTGTGTTCTTTTTTGGCACGGCCACTGGGCGACAAGCATTCAAAAGGTCAACGACCCCTTCCTTGTTTTGCAGCAAAATCAAACGCTGCGTGCGCATGCCTTCGGCCCATTTGCGCCTTTTGCCAAAGAAATGTCGAAGGATCCCGCCATGATCCGCTACTTGGACTTGAACTCCAGCAAGGTGGGGCATCCGAATGAAAATTTTGCCCGCGAGCTCATGGAGTTGTTCACTCTCGGTGAGGGGCATTACAGCGAGGTGGATATCCAGGAGGCGGCGCGCGCGTTCACTGGCTATCGCATCAATCCCGAAACCGGCGGGTTTTTATTCTCCCGGAGAAACCATGATGCCGGTGCGAAAAAAATCTTCGGAAAGAGCGGTGCGTTCGACGGTGATGCGACGGTGGACCTCATTGTGTCCCGCCCCCAGTGCGCGGAGTTTCTCTCGGCGAAAATCTGGAATTTCTATGTCGGGGAAAAACCCGCCGGTCCACTCAATCAAGTTCTGGCCTCGGAATACCGCGCCTCGGGCATGCAAACCGGGAATTTTCTCGAGAGGATTTTTCTCAGTCGCGAGTTCTACTCTTCGAAATACCGGCGACGTCAGATCAAGAGTCCTGTCCAGTGGCTCATTCAAAGCTGCAAAAATCTCGAAAGGCCCATGCCGAATCCAAAAATGGTCCAGAATAGTCTGGAGCAACTGGGACAGGTTCTCTTCGCGCCCCCGAATGTGAAGGGATGGGACGGAGGGCGTGCCTGGATCAGTTCCTCTTCGCTTTTGTTGCGTTACAATTTGGCTGACACACTGGTACGAGGAGGCGGTGATGCCGCGCCGGATATGGAAAAAATCCTTCCTGCGGGAACCAAGCCGCCGCAGGCATGCGACCTTCTCGCATGGCGTCTTTTTCAAGCTCCCTTGAATCCTGCGCTGCGTGAAAAGACCCTTCACCTACTCGAAAAAAACGGGAACTCAGAGGCCGCCCGCCGCGATATTGTCCATTTATTGATGAGCACTCCAGAATTCCAACTGACATGAAACACACCCTCCACACACGCCGACAGTTCCTTCGCACTTCCCTCCTTGGTGGAGCCGTCTCCTGGACGATCCCCGCCTTTCTGGAGCGCACATTTTTCACCATGGATGCCATGGCTGCAGACTCTGCCATTCAGACCCCCACGGGAAAGGACGGCCCGATCCTAATCGTCCTCCAGTTGGCGGGTGGTAATGATGGCCTCAACACGCTGGTTCCATTTGGCGATGATGCCTATTTCCGAGCCAGGCCGACTATTGCGATCCCCGGCGGAAAGACGCTGCGATTGACCGATCATTTTGGATTGAACCCGAAGCTCGCGGGCCTCAAGTCGCTTCACGACGAGGGGCACCTCGCAATTGTGCAAGGCGTGGGCTACCCGAATCCGAACCGCTCGCACTTTCGCTCCACGGAAATTTGGCATACAGCCTCCGATAGCGCTGTGACGGAAAAGTATGGCTGGATAGGACGCTACTTCGACTCTTGCTGCAAGGGCGAAGATCCATCGATCGGAGTCAGCATCGGAGGTCAGGCTCCGCAGGCGTTTGCGGCTCCCGAGCCTCGTGGGATCTCGTTCTCTCGGCCGGAGCAATTTCGCTTCGACCTCAAAAATGCATCCGACCGTGATGTCGCGGACGATTTTTTCCGCTCGGTGAATGATTTTGAGTCCGGGCAGATGGATGGGGGTAGCATTGGTATGCTGCCAGGTCATTCGGATGGAGAAGGCGATGCGTTGGATTTTCTTCAACGAACCTCCCTCGATGCCGTCATGAGCTCCGACAAGGTCGCCGAGATTATCAAACGCACCCGGCCAGGAGCTTCCTATCCGTCGAACAGGCTTGCGGACTCGCTGAATCTCGTCGCCAGGCTCATCGGAGGGGGAATGCCCACGCGTGTTTACTATGTGGCTCAAGGCGGATACGACACACACAGCAACCAGAGCGGCGCTCATGAAAAGCTCATGGAAGAACTCGACTCCTCGCTCTCCGCATTCTGTGCGGATTTGAAAGCCCAAGGCAATTTTGATCGGGTTCTCTTGATGAGCTTCAGCGAATTTGGGCGCCGGGTTCAGGAAAATGCGAGTGGCGGTACGGACCACGGTGCCGCCGCGCCACTTTTCGTTGTTGGAGGAAAGGTCAAGCCGGGCATTTATGGAGCGGCTCCCAGCCTTACGAAATTGCACGATGGCGATATCATTCACAATGTCGACTTCCGCAGCGTTTACGCGACCGTTTTGTCCAAATGGCTCAATGCGCCTGTCGCGCCGGTTCTGAAACGAAGCTTCCCGCCGCTGTCTTTTGTTTGATGCTTTGCTCCGAGCGCAGGGTTGATGCGGCGGCTTCTTTGCTTTCTACTCGCGGCAATGTCCGCAACGCTGCTCATTGTTGATGACGAAAAAAATACCCGCGACGGTCTCCGCCATGCGCTGGATGCCGAGTTTGAGGTTTATGTCGCGCCGGATGCCGATGGTGCCCTGACGACTCTGGAGAGCGTGCCGGTGGATGTCGTGCTCACCGACCTGCGACTCGGCGGGGATGATGGCATGTCGCTCATCGAACGGATTGTCAAAAAGGCAAACCCGCCGATCTGCATCATGATGACTGCTTATGGATCGGTGGATACCGCCGTGGAGGCTATGAAGCGTGGAGCTTACGATTTTGTCACGAAGCCGGTGAATATCGACCGACTCGAAATTCTCATCAAGCGCGCCCTCCGCGAACGCAACACCAACCGCGAAAACAAGGAGCTCCGCTCGAAGGTTCAAAATCAGTTCCGCGTCGATGGCATGATCGGCCGATCGCCCGCGATGGTGGAGGTTTTCGACACCATTAAACAAGTCGCTCCCTCGCGCGCCACTGTGCTTGTGCAAGGCGAGAGCGGCACCGGTAAGGAACTTGCGGCCCATGCGATTCACGAACTGAGTCCACGCTCGAAGGGAAAATTCGTCGCCGTCCACTGCGCGTCGCTCACGCCCGAGCTTCTGGCCAGCGAGCTTTTTGGTCATGAAAAAGGCGCCTTCACAGG
>DGXZ01000029.1:0-24388 GCA_002396485.1 Spartobacteria bacterium UBA5019 | reverse complement strand
ATCCTTCGTGTCCTCGGCGAAAGAACCTTCGAACGCGTGGGGGGAGGGGATACCCTCGCCGCTGACGTCCGACTCATTGCCGCAACCAACAAGGATCTCTCAAAACTCGTCGCCGAAGGGAAATTCCGCGATGACCTCTTTTTTCGGTTGCATGTGGTTCCCATCACCATGCCAACGCTCCGTGACCGCAAGGTCGACATCCCTCTTTTGGTGCATGCCTTTTTGCGGGAAACCGCACTCGAAAATGGGAAGCCCCATCGCGAGCTCTCGCCTGAGGCGATGGAAAAGGTGCTGGAGTATAACTGGCCCGGGAATGTTCGTGAATTGCGTACAGCCGTGGAACATGGCGTCGTCATGGCCTCCGGACCGCAAATCACTCTGCGCGACATGCCGGCAACCCTCCGATCGCCAAAAATAGCTGCCCCAGATCAAAGCCACCCACCCACTACTCCCAGCGGATTGAATTTGCGCGACACCGAGACCTCACTTATCCTCCGTGCGCTTGAGGATTGCCGGGAAAACCGCAGCGAAGCCGCCAAAAAACTTGGCATCAGTCGCCGCACATTGCACCGACGCCTCAAAGAACTAAACCTCTTTAAACGCTTACCAAGCACTTAAAAAAATGGCACAATCAGGAAAAAGTCTTCAGGACGTGGTTCATTCCCTCGATCAGGGTGGACTTGTTCCCATCATCCGGGTGGCGATGTTCGGCGCCCTCGTTTTAACCCTCACCCTTCTTTATCTCTTCGTTCAGTTTCGCGGCCTCTCCAGCGCTACGGCGATGGATCAGGCTCAAATCGCCCGTCAACTGGCCATGGGAAATGGATTTTCCACGCAGTACATCCGCCCGCTTGCGATCTGGCAGCTTGAGACGGCAGGGAAACAAATTCCGAAGGACGAGTTCCCTGATTTTTTCCAGTCACCCCTTAATCCGCTCATCAATTCCATTCCTCTCAAATTGGTGGAGTCCTCTTGGAAGCTCACTCCCACCGACCTGGTCTATGTCGGAGACCGGGTCATCGCTGGTACCTCCATTCTGCTTTTCTTCCTCTCTGTCTGGATTTGGTATCATGTGGCCTGTCGTCTCTTTGACAAGTTGATCGCCCTTTTGGGATGCGCCATCATCCTTCTCAGTGATTTGATGTGGCAGTTTTCCTTGTCTGGGCTGCCTCAAATGCTTCTGCTGCTCCTCCTCTCCGGTGCCGCTTGGCTCACCCTGAAGGCCATGGAAAAACGCAGCGAGTTTGTGCCATCGCTTCTGCTCCTTTTCGCTGCCGGCGCGGTTTTCGGGCTCATGGTTCTGGCGCATGGGGCGACATTCTGGATTTTCCTCGGTTGGCTGGTCTTCGCCCTGTTTTACTTTCATCCGCGTGGCATTGCAGGTTTGGTGGCGCTGGCTGCGCTTTTGATCGTGACGCTGCCGTGGGCGGTCCGTAACTACGCCGTGTGCGGCAATCCACTGGGTCTTGCAGGCTACGAACTGGTTGCTCCCGTAAACACCGCCGAGAGCGGTTATCTGCGATCAATCAGCGAGGCCCCTCCACTTTCGGGAATCCACCCCTTCAACCGACTCAAAAATGCCGTCTTCGCCCAGTCGGAAAAAATCTTCCCGTTTCTCGGAATGAACATCGTGGCGGTTGCGTTTTTCATTTCCCTTCTCCACCGCTTCAAATCCCCGGCAACCTCCGCCTTCCGCCTGGCTGTGGTTCTGATGTGGCTTGGAGCCTTTGTCGCAATGGGCCTCTGCGGCGTCGAGGGGGTTGTTTCCTCGAACCAATTCCATGTTTTGTTCATCCCGCTTTTTGTCTTTTACGGCCTGGCATTTCTGGTCGTCCTCTGGAACCGGCTTGAATTGGCGATTCCCTTGATGCGCATTGCTTTTCTGGGGTGCGTGGTTTTTCTCTGCTCCCTGCCAATGCTGGCCACGCTCTTTGCGGGAAAAAACATGGCCATCCAGTGGCCGCCCTATGTGCCACCCTTCATCGCAGTCCTGGGCGAATGGTATGGCAAGGATGAAGCCATCGCGACGGATATGCCCTGGGCTACCGCATGGTATGCCCAGCGCAAATCCCTTCTACTTCCGAAGACCATCAAGGACTTCAACCGCATCAGCGATTTTCGTGTTCTGGGCGCGCCGATCTCCGGTCTCTACCTTACGCCCATCACTGGAAACCGCCCGCTTTTCAGCGACATCTACAAAGGAACCTACACCGACTGGGTTTTCATGATCACCCGCCCGCCAAATGTGCAGGGCTTTTCGTTGCCGGTCTTCACGCCTCTGCCGATCGACGGAGAATGCATCCTCTTCGCAGATCGGGATCGCTGGTCGCGTCGGGAGTGACATGGAGGCTCTCTCACTGACAAAGGCCGATTGGGAGGAGCGCATGGCCGCATGGGGGCAGCCCGCCTATCGCGCCGCTCAGGTGCTGGAGTGGATTTTTCAACGCCGGGTCCGCGAGTGGCGCGAAATGTCCAATCTTCCCGCAGATCTCCGAGAGCGGCTTGAAGCCGAATTCCCCGCCTCCCGCTTGGTGAAAATCCGCGAAACCGGCGCGCGCGACACGACCCGGAAATTTCTTTTCCGCCTTGCCGATGGCCAACTCATCGAGAGCGTCCTCATTCCCGCCTCCCCGGCTCTTTATGGCGAGGCTTCGGACCGCCGCACGATCTGCATTTCCAGCCAGGTCGGCTGTGCCTACGGCTGCAAATTCTGCGCCAGCGGGCTCGAGGGTTGGAAACGAAATCTCACCGCCGGCGAGATCGTCGACCAATTCCTTCAGGTCGAAGCCGAGAGTGGTGAGAAGATCAACAACATCGTCTTCATGGGCATGGGGGAGCCGATGGCAAACTACGATAATCTCCTCCGCGCGATCGGCGTTCTCAATGCTCCTTGGGGAGTTGGCGTTGGCGCCCGCCACATGACGGTTTCGACCTCCGGCCTCGTGCCGCGCATCCGCGATCTCGGCGAGCAGCCGCTCCAGGTGAGGCTCGCCATTTCCTTCCATGGGGCGACGGATGATGTCCGTGGACGCATCATGCCAGTGAATAAAAAATATCCCGTCGAGGAACTCCTCGCCGCCTGCGAGGATTATGTGCGCCTGAAAAAACAGCGCCTCACTTTCGAGTTCATTCTCATCCGCGACATCAACGATTCCCCCGAGCAGGCCCGCCTCCTCGCGCGCCAGGCCCGACGCGTCAACGCCAAGGTGAACCTCATCCCCTACAACACCGTCGAGGGGCTGGAATGGGAGCGCCCGGATGAAGCCCGCCAGGAGGTGTTTCTCAAAATCCTCCAGCAGGCCGGAATCGAGGCCACTCTCCGCCGCGAGAAGGGACATGACATCGCCGCAGCCTGTGGACAGCTCCGTTTGCAGGTTGAAAAATCCGTTGCCGAGACCCCCATCTTGATTTAGCGGTTTAGTGATGTCCGACGAAAACCAATTTCCGAACGAGGAGGCCTGGGACGAGTACAAATGGGAGCGCTTTCTTCAGCAGCAGGATCAGAATACGGAAAAGTATTTTCAATTGCTTGAGAAATACATGGATCACCCGGACTGCGATGAAATCGTTGCGGAGGAAATGGGCTGGAGCATCTTTGAAGAAGCCGAACAGGCACAGGAACAATTCGAGAACTTCCTGAGCGAGGCGGTGGAATACCTCACCGATGAGGAGGAGCAGGAATACGACGACGAGTTCGAGGAGTTCACCCACTCCGCCGTTTACGAGGACACCCTGCGCCTGCACCGCTGGATCAACCGTCTCCTCGACACGCGCGAGGACCTGCGCGAGCACCCGGAGGCCGTCCGCTTCGCCACGCGTTCCGCCATCTGTGGAGCCAAGTTGGCAGCAGGTCTGTGCGGTCACGACACTTCGGAAATCGGAATGACTATTGCCTATCTCAAGCGGGCTTTGAAGGCGGCGAACGACGCCCTTGATGCTATGAACAACCTTCTGGAATCCGGTCTCATCGACCGTCGCCGCGCCAACCATGCCCGCCGTCTCGTTTTTAAAATCCGCGACCGCATCGTGGATAATATGGGCACCTATCGTCTCAAGTGGCGCAACCGCCACGGCAACGCCTGATTCCCCTTCGCGCATTGCCTCCAAGTTTTCGTGGATTCAAAAATCCCCTTCCCATCGAGCGCCCTCCACTTACATTGACGCCCCATGTTTGGCAGACTCTCGGATAAACTTCAGGATGTTTTCAAAAATCTCCGTGGCCAAGGCAAGATCAGCGAATCGAATGTCACGGACGCGCTCCGAGAGGTTCGGCTCGCCCTGCTCGATGCCGATGTCCACTTCCAGGTTGCGAAGGATTTCATAGCTAAAGTTAAGGAGAAGGCCCTCGGCGAAGCCGTTCTCCGCAGCGTGACCCCCGGCCAGCAGATTGTAAAAATCTTCCACGAGGAACTCTGCGCACTCCTCGGAGGCAACGCCGCCGAGCTGAACCTCGACAAACCCGCCCGCATCCTCATCGTGGGCCTCAACGGCGCGGGGAAAACCACCTCCTCCGCCAAGCTGGCCCGCCTTTTAAAATCGCAAGGCCGCTCCCCCCTCCTCATAGCCTGCGACCTCCATCGGCCCGCCGCCATCGACCAACTCGCCGTCCTTGGCGGGCAAATCGATGTCCCTGTTTTCCGCCCCGAAAAAGGCGAGACCAATGTGCTCAAGGTTGCCAAGCAAGCGCTCGACTGGTGCGATACTACAGGCGGCAATGTGCAGATCTTCGACACCGCCGGCCGACAGGAACTCGATGAGCCACTCATCGAGGAACTCAAGCGACTCCGCGATTTTCTCCAGCCGCAGGAAATCCTCATCGTCTGCGATGCCGCCACTGGGCAGCAGGCCGTAAGCGTTGCCGAGCGCTTCCATGCAGCCCTCGGTCTTACCGGCATCATCCTCACCAAGCTCGACGGCGATGCCCGTGGCGGCGCCGCCCTCTCGCTCCGCTCCGTCACAGGACAACCGATCAAATTCGCCGGCACAGGCGAAAAGCTCGAGCAGTTCGAGGTCTTCCACCCCGACCGACTCGCAGGCCGCATTCTCGGTATGGGTGATGTCGTGAGCCTCGTGGAAAAAGCCGCCGAGGCCATCTCCGAGGATGATGCCCGCCGCATGGAGCAGAAACTCCGCACCGCCTCGTTCGATCTCACCGATTTCCTCCAGCAATTCAAAATGCTTAAACGCATGGGCCCCCTCGAAAATATCCTTGGCATGATCCCTGGAATGGATAAACTTGGTAGTTCCTCGGTTGATGAAAACCAACTGAAACGGGTCGAGGCGATTATCCTCTCGATGACTCCGCAGGAGCGCACGCGTCCGGATATCCTGAACGCACGCCGCCGCCAGCGGATCGCCCGGGGCAGCGGAGTTTCCGTTAGCGAGGTGAATAATTTGATCCTGCGCTTCAACCAGATGCGCAAGATGATGAAAAATATGGGCGCCATGAAAAAACTCATGGGCCGCGCCGGTGCCGGACTACCCTTCTGAGCCTCCGATAAGCAGCCCGAACACCACCAATTTCCAACAACACAAACACACTATGGCAGTAGCAATCCGACTCCGCCGCGAAGGCGGTAAAAACCACCCGTATTACAGCATCGTCGTCGCCGACCAGCGCAGCCCGCGCGATGGCAAATTTATCGAAATCATCGGTAAATACGATCCCAAGCAAGAGGGCGAAAATTTCAACATCAAGCTGGACCGCGCCGAATACTGGATCCAGTGCGGCGCCCGCCCGAGCCAGACTGTCGGCAGCATGGTCAACAAGGCCCGCAAAAAAGTCGCGGCCTAAGCAGCCCCGCCATGGAGGAGTTCCTGCGCTACGTTATCGGATCGCTGGTTGAATTTCCAGAGGACGTCATTATTAAAAAGACAGAGACGCCCTCGGCACTGAGCTTTCTCGTCGCGGCCAGGGCGTCCGACATTCCGAAAATCATCGGCAAGAGCGGCCACACGATCCGTGCCCTGCGCACGCTCCTCAATGCCTCTGCCGACAAGCGCAACATGACAGCGACACTCGAAATTATCGAACCATGAAATCCCTAGCCACAACACTCCTCGTTGCTTTCGCTCTCGTCGCCATCCAGTCCGGATGCGAGCGCCATCCCGCATCGCAAACCGTTCCCGGCTATGCTGAGAAGATGGAAAAAAAAGAGGCGCAAGCTGAGAAAAAGGCCACCCACAGCGAAAAAGCGGATCCTCAGGCTCCGAGCTACTTCCCGCCGAAAAATTGATCTCCAGTCCGTCCCGGTTCGAAAGCATCTGCGGAATTGGTTTCACTTCACTCATTCGTCGGTTGAGCTCCTTGCCTCGATTTTCCAAATCTTGCCCAGTCACTTTTGGGTTTCGAAGTGCGTAGTCCGACCACCCTGTCTTAAATGTCATCCTCAGCTTTAGCATTCTCCAGTTAGGATTTCATGTCCTCCACCGAAACACCGCCTGCTCCATCTCCTGCCCCACTTGTGATGAACGAGCTGCAAAAGCTCCCGCTCACTGGATTGATCGAGCGCTCCGTCGAGGCCGGACTTCGCATACGAACCGACCTTACCCGGCGCCATCTGGTTGTGGATCAGGTTCGACACAGCCTGCATAAAGGTGGAGTCGTGACCGCAACAGGCCTTCTCGAACGCGCTCCGGAGGGCTCCAGCCTGCGTTTCACAGCCTACGACCTGCGTCCGGGAGTCGATGATCTGCTCGTCTCCCCCGCCCTCATTAAAAAATTCTCCCTCCAGTCTGGCCTCATGCTGCACGTCAAGGTCCGCCTGCCCCGCGACCGTGAACATGGTCTCGTCGTGGATGAAATTTTATCCATCGAAGACATCCCCTCCAGCGAGTGGCAGGCCCCGCTGGAGTTTGACAAACTCACCCCGCTTTTTCCCAATCGCCGCGTCTTCTTGGAAACACCAAGGGACTCCGAACTCGCCGCGCGTGCCGTGGACCTCGTCGCCCCGCTCGGCATGGGCCAGCGAGGTCTCATCGCCGCACCGCCACGGGCCGGAAAGACGATTCTTCTTCAGACCCTTGCTCGCAGCATCCGCATCAACCATCCCAAAGCCGCCCTCATCCTGCTCCTGGTCGACGAGCGCCCGGAGGAGGTCACCGACATGCGGCGCGCCCTCGATTGCGAGATCTACGCATCCACATTCGATGAACCCGTGGCCCGCCATGTCCAGATCTGCGAAAGCGTAGCCAACCGCGCCCAGCGCCTCGTCGAACTCGGACGCGATGTCATCATCCTCCTCGACTCCATCACCCGCATGGCCCGCGCCTACAACAACCTCCAGCTCGGCAAAGGCCGCACCATGAGCGGCGGCGTCGATGCCAAGGCCCTCGCCAAACCCCGCAAATTCTTCGGAGCCGCCCGCAACACCGAAGAAGGCGGCAGCCTCACCATTCTCGGCACCGCCCTCATCGAAACCAAAAGCCGCATGGACGACCTTATCTTCGAGGAGTTCAAAGGCACCGGCAACATGGAGCTGCACCTCGATCGTTCCATCGCCGAAATGCGGATCTTTCCAGCCATCCAAATCGTCAAATCCGGCACCCGCCGCGACGAACTCCTCCTCCACCCCGACGAATACGAGCGCATCCTCCTCCTCCGCCGCCAACTCTCCGAACTCCCCGCCGCCGAGGCCATGGAAATCCTCGTCAGCAACCTCCAGCACACCCGCTCCAACGCCGAACTCCTCCTTACCGGCCTCCGCGGAGTCTAAGCCCCTTCGCCTCCCCAAAAAAACCATCCGCAAAACTCCAAAAGGTTCCGGCGGGCTCCCTGCCCCCAACATCAATACTTCGCCAGATTCCAAGTTCGAAGAGACTCAAGGGCAATCAGGCGTTAAAAATTCGTATTTTTGGGTATCCGATTGAGGCTTTGAAATGCGCTCGCAATTCCCAATATGGCATGAGACACAAAAAAATGAGGGTCGGAATGGCCGACCCTCATGTTGCTTTTGAAATTGTGTAGTTTGATCAGCCTTGGACTGCTGGAGCGCTGTAAGTTGGCTGTTGGGCATAGGCAGCTGTTTGCTCGCCAATGTAGAAGCGTGGAGCTTGGCCATGACGCTCGACTTCGCGTTCGAGCAGGCGCTCGACGAGCTCGGAGAGGCTGCGTTGTTGACCCTCGGCTAATGTTTGGGCGGCTTTTTTGACTTCGGGGTGCAGTGTTATGTTTGTTTTTTCTCGCATGGCAAAACTCATAGCATTGTTTTAAAAATCCATGCAATATTTTTCTTTCAAATGGGTTGTAGTCCCTATGCGTAGCAATAGGAGTGATTTTGCAATAAATTGAAAATAAACTATTTGCAAAATCCGTGTCAGGTGCTTTTTTTTAAAAAAAATCCGCAAACTTTGAAGGGATTTAACGTCTAAAGAAAATGGCAGGTCTTTTTTGGCTATGCAACGCAGGATTTATCCGGGTGCTCACCAACAATCCAGCTCCAGCGCGGGTTTTAGCACGGGAAGGCCGAGGATTTCGTCGAAATGGGAGTCATCGGTCAGCACAGCAGCCCCGAGTGTCTTTGCGCATGTGGCAATGAGAATATCCTGTGCAGGGAGCGTGACGCCGCAGCGATCGAGTGTCCAAGCCAGAGTTGTAGCTTCCTCCCAGATTTTATTGGAGGTTGGGACATTGATGAGAACATTGAAAAACGCGCCGAGCGATCGGCGCGTTTTTTCAACCTTGAGTCCGCGCTCGACCTCGAGCCGCACCATGCCGCATGTGGCGAGGTCTCCCTCTCCGATCCAGTCTCCAAGCACCTTCACGGGATCCATGCTGCGGCGCAGCAGGCCGATGTAGACATTGCTGTCAACGAGAACACTAACGCCCATGAGATTTCTTGGATGAACGATTGGAAGATTCAGCGACTCTCATGCTCATGACATCGTACTCGGGGTCTACGGCATTTTTTAACTCTTCGGGAGTGAGTCCCATTCCGGCCTTCACGACCTTCTTGAACCTGGCTTTCCTGTCCATCTCCCTGAGGGCCATTTCCACGGCCTCCGTCTTGCTGGTGCAGCCGAAATTTTCGACCACCCTGTCGAGCAACTCTTCATCAATATGCATTGTCATCTTCATGCCATACTCGGTATGGCATGAATCGCCCATTGTCAAGCAGAGCATCGTTTTTTTCTTGGCCGATGCACCATTTCGACTCTCAGAGTGTGTCCTGATGCGCCTTCGAAGGGCATGACCGTGCCTGTGACTTCGAGGACAGGATACCGGATTGTTTCCAAACCGAATTTCGCAAACGCGCGGGCGAACATTTCTGTTTCGATGAGACCGGAGCGGTCGCAAAGCGTCATGAATTTCATGAGTTCCCCGTTGGATTGGTGGTGGGTGCGGTCTGCGACGACGAGGCCGCAAAGTGTGACGCGTTGGCCGATGTATTCGCCCAGACGGGACACGGGGCAATAAGTCTCCCAGGCGACTTCCCCCCACAGATCGAGCGGGTGGGCGGATACCGTGAATCCGAGAAGGTCGAGTTCGTCGCGGAGGCGTTCGAGCAGGGGTGTGGATGCGGTGTGTTCATGCCTTTGAATGGTGCTGAACATGGAGTTTCCGTTCTGGGCGAGTTGACGGATCGTCCACACAGCTCCTGTGCGGCTTGTGATGATCGAGTCGAGCGCGCCGGCCCGCAGAAGCAGGTGGAGAGACGCTTCGCCTGCCGAGGTCCGCGCAAAAAAATCCTCGAGTGATTGAAAGGGCCCACACTGGAGTTCGATGGATATCCGTTTCAAAAGAGCCTCTGGAAGGCCGCTGATCATTTCGAGTGGCACTCGGATGAGATTTTTCTGCTCCACAAAAAATCGTCTGCGCGATGCGTTGACATCCGGCGGGAGGAATCCAACGCCGAGCCTGCGGCATTCGAGCGAGTAGAGGAGCCGGGAATAGAATCCCTTGCCGTGGGTAAGAACAGAAGCGAGGAACTCGGCCGGATGGTGCTTCTTCAGGCATGCGGCCTGCCAGGCCTCCAGCGCGTAGGCGGTCGAGTGGGCGCGGCAGAACGCGTAGCCGCGGAACATGTGTACGAGACACCAGACGGCGGCCGTCTCTACCTCGCTGCGTCCATTGCAGCGGGCGTACTCTTCAAACTCGAGGCGCATTTTTTCGATTTCGGCGTCGCGCATTTTCACCAGTGCCCGGCGAAGGATATCCGCCCTTCCCGGCGGCATGGCTGCGAAGGCTTCTGCAATTTGAAGGATGTGCTCCTCGTAGGCGATGACGCCATGGGTGCTCCTCAAGACAGGTTCCAGGGAAGGGTGGGGGTATTCGGGTTTTTCGAGCCCCAAGGCCCGGCGGGCAAATGTGGATTTGCGGAGCGTGTTGGCGGCTCCGGGGCGGATCACCGAAACAATCGCGACGAGCGAGTCGATGTCGCGGCAGTTGCACATTTTCGCCAGATTCGTCATGGCGGGGCTCTCGATGTGGTGCACGCCACGCGCATTGCCGGTGGCGATCATTTCCCACACCGAGGGGTCATCCCACGGACCTGCGAAGCTGGCTGATACCTCGATGCCGCGCGATGCGAGCTCGGCACGGGCATCTCGCAGAACGGAGAGTCCGCCCTGCGCGAGGATGTCGAGTTTGACCAAGCCAACATCCTCCACGGCGTTCATATCAAAATGCGTGGTTGGCCAGCCTTTATTGCTCTGGAAGGTGGGAGTGAAGTCGTGGATCGGACGCCTCGAGAGGACGAGCCCGCAGGGATGCATCTTGGCATGGCGTGGCAGACCCTCCAAGCGCACGGCGAGATGGAGTGCGGTGAGGGCCGGCTCCTCATCGAAAAGTCCCTGCGCCTTAGCAGTAGAAGCCGCATTTTCCGCATCACCCGCTTTGGCCAACCACGGAAAATGCTCGGTCAACCGACGCACCAGCCGATCCGGCATGCCAAGGACCTTGCCGATCTCAGCAACGGCGGATCGGGCATGGAAGGTATTGAACCCGCCTACTACGGCAACATGGCCCGGCTTGTGCAGACGGAAGACCTTTTCGACAACCTCATCCTTCCTGTCGTGTGGAAAATCCAGATCGATGTCGGGGAGTTTTTTCAATGCCATGCGGTCGCGGTTCAGGAACCGTTGGAAATACAGCTCGAAGCGCACTGGGCAGACATCGCTGATTCCCAGACAAAAGCAGACCAGCGAGTCGGCGGCGCTGCCGCGTGTGATCCACTCGATGCCGTCGCGGCGGCAATGCTGGAGGAGGTCCCAGACGGTCAGAAAATATTCCTCATAGCCCACTTCGGCGATCATCTGCAGCTCGGTGTCGAGCTGCGACCGGTGGCGCACGGCCTGCGCTCCGTAGCGCTCCAAAAGCCCCCGCACGGCGAGGCGGGCCAGAAATTCGCGTGGCGTGCAGGACTCAGGAGGATCAAAGCGGGGGAAGGAGAGTTCGCCGAATTCAAACGCGAAGCCGCATTCTCCAGCGATCCTTTTATCATCAGCTTGGGCAGCCGCAGTGAAGACGCCCCCGCTGGATTTGCCGGGGTGCGCTTCATCCAGCAGAGTGAGAGTGCGAATGCTTTCCAGAATGCGGAGGTGCAGGAGGTCCTCCCCGCTCTTGCAACGGATGAACGGGGCGTGGCAAGCGGATGCGAGCAGGCCATCCCGGTGCTGCATCCAGAAGTCGCGGGTTATTTTTGCCTCCGAAAGAAGGCGGCAGAGGTTTTGGTATCCGGTCCGGTCTTTTGCATAGAGCCGACGCGGACGGTTGTTGACGCACACTTCGGCACCGATGATTGCGTGGAGTCCGGCAGCCCGGGCCGCTTGAAAAAACGGCACGGCGGCATGGAGGTTGGGATCGCAGATTCCCACGGCCTTGCAGCCTGCCTCTGCGGCGATTTGGACGATCCGCTCAGGCGTGAGGAGCGATTCCATGAAGCTGTAGCAGGAGCGAAAATGCAGAATGGTCGGCGGCGCCTGAATGGCTCGTCTGATCGCAACCTGTGGTGGTTTTTTTGCATCGCCCGGCGCGCTTCGGCTTTCGCGCAGCCACAGGTCGTGCCCGCGCAGAATGGCTCCACTACCGTGGAGGGATCGGATTTCATCCACGGCCTTGGCGGCCCGGTGGAGCGTGGCGGAATTTTGTGTTGCGGGTATGAGTGCCAGCTCCGTGAAGAAGGCACCCTTGTAGAGATTCGAGAGCTTCAGTGAAACAAGGCGCAGGCTCACGCGGCGCTCCCAGGCTTTTTTCAGAAGCGTGGAGATGATACCATAGGTCGGCGTCTCCAAGTCGGTCGGTTCATCCAAGCTGAAACTCCGCAGGCACTCCTCGAAATCATTGTATCGCACCCGCACCGAAATCGTCCTTGCGGCCTGTCCCTCCGCGCGGGCCTTGGCAAAGAGCCGGTCGGCCATCGAGCGCAGCACGGCGAGAACATAGGCTTCGTCGGCCGTGTCAGCCTCGAAGGTCTGTTGCTCCGAGTAGGATTTTGCAGCAGGTGCCTCCGCCACCACCGGGCGTTCATCGATACCATTGGCAAACTCCCAAAGTGTGCGCGCGTTTTTCCCCGCGAAAAGCGAGAGCTGCTCTGGCGGCGTGCTTGCGATCTGGCCGATAAGCGGGAGGCCGGCCCGGCTCAGCGTGGCGGCGAGTTGCGGCCCGATGCCGGGAAGCCATTTGTTTTCGAGGGGCGCCAGAAACTCCCCTTCGCGGCCGGGGGCGATTTGCGTGAGGACGTCCGGTTTTTTCCATTTGCTCGCGACTTGCGAGACCAGTTTGTTCGATGCGACTCCTTCGGAGAGCGTGATGCGAAGCGTCTCGCGCACGGCTTTGCGGATGGATTCCGCGATGTCTTGCGGCGTTTTTTTTGTGTTCCCCCGCAGGTCAGCGTAGCCTTCGTCGATCGATCCCACCTCGACCACCGGTGTGAAGTCGTAGGCGTAGCTGAACATCATGCGCGAGAAGTGCTCGTATTTCTCGAAATCCCCGGGCACGACAACGAGCCTCGGACACAACCTCCTCGCCTGCGCCATCGGCATCGCCGAAGTGATGCCATGCCGCCGCGCCTCATACGAAGCCGATGCCACAACGCCCCGCGCCGAACCTCCCACCGCCACAGGCTTGCCCCGCAGGCGCGCATCGGCAGCTTGTTCGACCGAGGCAAAAAACGCATCGGCATCGAGGTGGAGTATCATGGTGTTCAAATGAACACCTTTTTTGATTGAACACAACCCGATTGAGCGTTATTTGGGTAAACTCGGGAACTTGCGCGCAAAGGTTCCTTTTGCGACAATTCCTCTCAGACAAGCTATTAACTATGCCAAAAACTACTTCGAAACCCACGCGGAAGCCCTTGAAGCGCAATGCAAGTTCTGGGGTTAAAGTAGCTCCGATTCGGCGATGGTTGCTGAAATCCGGCTTTCGCAAGTTGACTCCTGCCGAGATGGAGCACTCGGAATTGGTGGCGGCTTTGAAATGAGGCCCACCCGCCCTACTCGCCGATAATCTTCACCAGCACACGCTTGCGGCGAATTCCGTCGAACTCGCCGTAGAAAATCTGCTCCCACGGGCCGAAATCCAGCGCGCCGTTGGTGACGGCGACCACGACTTCGCGTCCCATGATGGTGCGTTTGAGGTGGGCGTCGGCATTGTCCTCGGCTCTGTTGTGCGCGTATTGGGCATGGGGATGCTCGGGGGCGAGCTTTTCGAGCCATTTTTCGAAGTCGCGGTGCAGACCCGATTCGTCGTCATTGATGAACACACTGGCCGAGATGTGCATGGCGTTGACCAGACACAGCCCCTCGCGGATGCCGCTTTCCGAGAGGCACTGCTCGACTTGTGGGGTGATGTTCAGAAACGCGCGGCGTTTGGGAATTTCAAACCAGAGTTCCTTGCGGTGGGATTTCATCCCCGATAAAAACCACATTTCCGCCGTGAAATGCAATCGCCAGACTTGTGGCGAGCCGAAAAAGGTGGTCATTTGATCACCATGAGCGAAGCGCTAACCTTAAAACAACAGGCCGTGAGGGATTTTATCGAGGCTTACCGGCAACGCGAAGGAGTGTCGCCTTCGTTGCGGGAAATCCAGGCCCACTTTGGCTTCGCGAGCCCGAATGCCGCCGCCAAGCACCTCGCCGCCCTCCGGCGCAAGGGCGTGGTGCAACGCTCCGCCCGCCGCGCAAGGGGGCTGGTTTTATCGGAATCCGCCGATCGCTTGATCAGCGAGATTCCCATTCTGGGCGTCATCCCCGCAGGGCGGCCGCTTGAGGAGAGCGAGCAACGCGAGGGCTGTGTGCGTGTGGACCTCGACACGCTGGGAATCCCAAAAAACGCCCGCACCTTTGCCCTCAGAGTGCGTGGGGATTCCATGACCGGGGCGCATATCCTGGATGGCGACATCGTGATTTTGGAGCTTAAGCCCCCATCCCACGGCCGTGTGGTTGCCGCTCTCATCGATGGCGAGAGCACGCTCAAAACTTTTCTCGTTCGCTCTGGCAAGCCGTATCTCCGCGCGGAAAATCTGAATTACCCCGATCTCATCCCTGCACAGGAACTCGTCATTCAGGGAGTGATGGTGGCTCTGCTGCGCCACGCTCGTTCGTAGAAACGCAGGAAGCTTGCTGTTTTGCACAAGCTGGAGAATTTGTTGGGATGATTTTTTCAAAAACGACTCCGTTCATGCTGCTTCTCTGTCTGATGCTCGGAGGCTGTGCCTCGGTGAGTGTGTCCCGTCAGGAGTGGGGGAACAAGGTCTGCGTACCTGACAGGATTTTTGTCCGTCCCTTCACGGTGGATCGCGAAAAATTCCGCGTCGATCGGGACGGAGTCGAACTCGATGCCTTTGAGCAAAAATTCTCGGCGGAGTTCGCGGAGCGCCTTGCCGAGAGGCTCACAAAGCATGTCCGGCCCGCAATGGTGATTTCCAAGAATGAAAAAGTGAAGGATCCCAAGGCCTGGTTGATCGAGGGGCATTTTACGAGGGTTCACCAAGGCAGTCGCGCCCTGCGTTCCCTGGTCGGCTTCGGTCTCGGAGCCACAAAAACCGAGGCCTGCGTGGATGTGTTTCAAGTCCTGCCCAAGGGGCATCTCATGCGAATCGCCCAACTGGAAACGACCGGTGGATCAAATGCCGAACCAGGTGCGCTTTTCTCCAGTCCGTTCGGCGCCGTGCCCCGCCTGATTACAAACGCCACCACCTCGGGACTCGCAGCCGATGCACGACGAACGGCTCGAACGATCACGGCGGCTGTCTCTGAAAAACTCTCCGCGCAAGATGCCCAACTCACCGGACGCCCCCTCCGTGCCAAGCTCCTCGGCAGTCTGCCCTCGCAGTCCGATCAATCTGCCCAGTAAAAGGCAGCGCCCTCACTTCGCGCGATGCGAGGGCCATGGAGGCCGGTGCCAAAGCACAGTCCGCATGGCCGCAACTATGGCGAGCCGGCCGAATGATCATGGTAGTGCAACTATTCTTCGGGTCTCTATTCAGGGACTTCTCCAGCCTAGTAAAAATCGGATGCTTATGCTCGGCAGAGGTATTCGCTATTGAAAACAGGCGTCTTCATTGCGCGCGCTTAAACTCAAGGCCGCAGACACCAGAAAAATTTCCCCCCAGAGGTAAAAATAAACCTTGCAAACATGCGCCATTGCTGGCTTCTTAAATAATAACAATATCCCTCCAAAAAACAGCTGGTTGCTTGCATCCCCGCACAGCCCCTCATTCGCAACAAAACCATGGAAATATCCACCAAACCCGGAGCCCTCGCTGGAGCACGCGCGTGCCGGTTTACTCAAGGATTCAGTCTCATTGAGGTCACCATCGCGCTGGGGGTTGTTTCCTTTGCCTTGATCGCTCTTTTTGGCCTTCTACCGACTGGCCTCACCACATTTCGATCCTCGATCGACCGTTCGGTTGCTTCCCAAATCGCACAAGGGATTCTCAGCAATGCTCGGCAGACGGAGTTCACGAACCTCAGCGCTCTGGCTAAAACCAATAACTACACTGACGAGGGCGATGACACCACAGATGTCGACAAGACGATTTATGTGGCGATTGTCGATGTGTATACAAATGTCCTTGTCCCCGCCACTCCTGCCTTTACAAATCCCAGCATCGCAAAAATCAGCGTCCGTGTGGCAAAAAGTCCCGGTGGCAGTTTGGCCCCATTTACGAGTAATAGCACGAGCGTTCAGCAATTTAGTGCGTTTATTCCCAAAATGTGATTGAGCACGATATGAATTCCGCCCAGCCTTACTCCTCCGCTCGCCGGCGGCTTCCCGCCCGCGCCGGTTTCTCTATTCTCGAGGTCCTTGTCGCTTGCTCTGTGCTGGCGCTCCTCCTCGTGGCGATGCTCTCGATGACCGATCAGGTCCAGAAAACCTATCGCTCCACGCTCGGAAAAGCCGAACAGTTCCGCGAAGCCCGCACCGCCTTCGAAGCCATTACCCGCCGACTTTCCCAAGCCACATTAAATACCTATTGGGACTACGATAAACAACCGACCCCCACAAAATACCTGCGCCAGTCCGAGCTCCGCTTCCTCTGTGGGCAGGCCTCGGCGATCCTTCCCGGCGCCATCTCCTCGACCACTCAGGCCGTCTTCTTTCAAGCCCCTTTTGGCTTCACTGAGGATTCCTCCTATGGCGGCATGGAGACCATGGTCAACACCTGGGGATATTTCATCGAATTTGGTAGTGACCTCACTCGGCGTCCACCCCCGCTCACTGCGGCCGGCGTGCCGGAGAAATTCCGCTTCCGACTCTATGAAATGATGGAGCCTTCCGAAAGCTTGAGCCTTTACAAGTACACTGGCAACAGTACCGCCAGTAAAACCTACACGGGCACCCGTTGGTTCACCGATCCGCTGGGAGCAGCCAATCGCTCCTCGCGCGTCCTCGCCGAAAATATCATCGCCCTCATTCTTATTCCTCGCGACCCGAACATTCCCTCTCTCACCACCAATTACACCTATAACACCGCAGGCGACGGTGTCGCTGATACGCAGACGAGCGCCGAAAACCAACTCCCGCCTTACATCGAGGTCACCATGGTCGCCATCGACGAGGCCTCCGCGCGACGTCTCGACTCCGGGGCCACGCCGCCCAACCTCGGCCTCAGCTCACTTTTCCAAACGGTTTCCAGTTACGATACGGATATACAAACGCTCCGAAACACTCTCACAGCACAAAATATAGGATTTAGAATTTTCACGACAAGCATCTCGATCCGAGGTGCAAAATGGAGCCGCAACTAGTTATGAACCCCAAAAAAATGACTGATCAGGAACCTTGCACGCTTGCCGCACGCCAGCGTCTTTCCTTCACTTCCAAGGGGCGCCAGCGAGGCATGGCCTTGGTCATCGTCTTGGCAGTCTTGGTGCTTCTTTCTGGCCTTGTCGTAGCCTTTTTCAGCAGTGTGACAAGCGATGCCAGCAGCTCGGCCGTTTACTCCAACGACGTCGGTGCCAAGCAGCTTGCGGAGTCCGCCGTGAACCTCGTGATGGGCCAAATCGTGGCGGCGACCAATAACTCCACTTCTGCCTGGGCTTCACAACCTGGTGCCATCCGCACCTATACATCCACCGGCAATACCACCGCCCAAGTCTTCAAACTCTACTCCGCCCAGAGTATGGTGCAGACTGGAACCGGCAACTTGAGCTCCGATGTGGTGTCCACTTGGGCTACCGACAGGGCCCATTTCACCGATCTGAACGCGCCGGTGACCGATACGAGCGGGCAAGTTGTTTATCCGATTGTCGATCCAACCCCCACCGTGGAGGGATTCAGCATCTCTGGCGCGCCAACGGCTCCAAGCGGCAACGCCGCCCCCATGCCAGTCCGCTGGCTTTATATGCTCAAGGATGGCACCTTGGCTGCCGCGACTGGCAATGCAACCACTGCCACAGTGAGCAGTGCCACCGCCGCCAACCCTATTGTCGGCCGTATCGCATTCTGGACCGACGACGAGACTTCCAAGGTCAATATCAATACAGCCAGCGATGGCACGTTTTGGGATGTGCCTCGCCTGAATTCGCCTCAAGACAGGGCGTACGGAAGCAATCAGACCATCATGAAGGAATTTCAGCGCTACCCGGGACATCCCGCTATGACTTCGCTGGCTCCGGTTTTTTTTGCGAGCAGCTCCAACAGTACTCCCACGCTCACCAATGCCCAACGTGACGCACTCTACAGCGTGGCTCCTCGCATTGTCGCAGGGGGTTCTAAAGGTGGATCGGTTGATACCACTGCTAATCTTACTGTCACCGCTTCTACCCCAATGTCTCTTGATTCCGACCGCCTCTACGCTTCGGTGGATGAGTTGATGTTTACAGTAAATAGCACAGCGGTAAATCGTACAACACAGAATGCATCTACCAATATCACCGCCAACGCTGTCCGCCAGCGCGCCTTTTTCCTCACCGCCAGCAGCCGTGCGCCAGAGACCACTATTTTTAATACCCCTCGCATCTCCATGTGGCCTATTACATTGCCGCGCAGTGGAGTTACAGGAAACCGCACCACCGCCTATGACGAGCTCATCCGCTTCTGCTCGACCATCAATGGAAAGCCCTACTACTTTCAACGCCAAGACGCTAAAAGCCCTACCAACGATTGGGCCAATATCACGCGCAATCAACAACTCCTCAAATACCTGCAGACGCTGAGCAAAAAAGACATCCCTGGCTTCGGCAGCACGCTCGAGTCCAAGACGAGCGCTACAGATCGCGACCAACTTCTCGTAGAAATGCTCGATTACATTCGCAGCACCAATCTCTACGACGACAACCTCTCCTCGGCCACATATGGTACTGATGTTGCTGCCGACACGGCACCTCAGTTCACGAGTGGTAGAAAACCTCCGTCTGGTAGTCGCTCCTTCGCCTTGAATGGCCACGGCGTGGTCGCCCCGCTTCGGGTTCCCGCAGGCTTGGCTTCGGGAACCGCATCCACTGCTAACACGCTCATGGGCTTCGGGCGCTTCCACACCATCAGTGAGGCTGCATTGCTCTTCATCTGCAATGCGGATGGTGCCAGCGGAAATTTTATCGAACCAAGAGTAACCGTGACGGTAGCCGGTACTAACTCGACGGCAACTTTGACGAACTTGAACCCCGCATTCTCACTCAACTCCACGACATTGCCATGGGTCCCGGTCCCGGCGAGTAATAACTCTACCATTCAAATAACTGGCCTTAATTGCACGGTTACTGGCCCTACTACGGCAAATTTGACTCTAACTAGTAACAATAGCACTACCCAGGTAGCCACACTCAATGACATTACAGGCAATTTAACGTCAAGTTCAAACGCCATCCTGAGTATCAGCACAGAGCAATTTGCTCAGATGATCAGTAATAACACGGCGAATTGTATGGTAAGATACTATCTCGACCAAAGTGACAACCAAAGGAACGGACCTGGCGACAATAATGTTCTGCCAAACGTCATTTTTGGCCAAGGGGCTGCTACCTATCCCGCCAATAAAATGCTTGGGGGTAAAGCCTTGTTACCTACCGAAAAGCGCATTCAGATGATGCTTTTCTTTGATAACTTCTCGCCCATGGGTGGCTACACACAATACATGATGGATGGCTCCGTGGACGTCACATTCCCTAATCCATTTCAGATCAATGGCGCGGCTATGAGCTTGTCTGGAACCAAGACGATCAATTTCAACTTCGCCTGCAACTTCGGTAACGGAATCGGTCATGTGGATGGAAATTGGGGCTATCGCAAAGGCTTAGCTTCCAGAAAAGTCGAGGGGCAAGACTTGGGTGTAACCGACGAGAACAAATACGGCCTCGTTTCCGCGCCGCTCACTATTTCTAATAACCCTACAATGGCTTTTACAGGAGGCAATGTGACGGTTGACTTTTACAGCCGCCCCACCTGGCCGGCCACCCGGGCTCGGGGTGCGGGCACAGCAGATTTGGTCCAGACCATCAATCTGAATTTCCCGAGTACAAACTTCCCCACTCCCATTTTAAAAACCGTTGGTACAACGTTACGCACGGGCGCTTCCACCACAATGGAGGACTGGTGGTCACTCAATTCAGATGGCGTATTTGGAAGTAAACCTACCGTTCCGAGTCCAGTAGATGCATATGGTAACTCCAGCAGTCAAAAAGGACGGTTATTTTATGTAGGCGAAGCACCAGCCCAAGGACCTGGTTCCTTGGTGCAATGGAGCGACACACTGCGCACATTGGTTCCCTATCATGGTGATACCCGGCTCATCGCGGGCGCTCACATCGTTCCATCGGGTGTGTTCAAGCCCTCCACTTTTTACTACAATGCGACTCCCTATGCGGGTAACGCCACCGATGCCTTTAACTACGGTAGATCACCAAGCCTTACAGCTACCACCGCCAACACATTCCCTCAAATTCAGAGTTACATCAGCTTAAGTTCTAATGCCTTCGCTGCGCATTATCGTTCAGTCAACGCAACCGAGAGGCTCGTCAGCGGTGCCAATTATGCCTCACAGGTTTGGCCGAAGTTTCCGGGCTTTGTGCCAAACGCTGCCGCCGCTAACATCTCGGCGCGCACTTACCAACAATGGGGGGATTTTGATACGAACATGGGCACATCAACGGATGGCCCTTTCATTAACAAGCCGGATGAAGGAACTGCCTATACAGAGATGGAGTTATGGGGTAGAAGTATACCATACATTGACAATTCCTATGCACATGATGCCTATCCCTCCTACTTTTCCCCAAACCGGCAGGTGCCCAGCGCGGGCATGTTCGGCTCCCTGCCTACGCGCATGAGGACTGGCAATGTGGATTATCCCGGAGCGACTTCAAACTCCACTTGGACTACACTCTTGCTCCGCCCGCAATCGGGGCATCCCGGCGCCGCTAATCCACCCGACCATCTCTGGACTGATTTCTTCTGGATGCCCGTCGTCGAGCCCTATGCCATCAGCGAGCCGTTCTCGACGGCCGGCAAGATCAACATGAACTATGCCATTGCGCCCTTTAACTACATCGAGCGCAAGACCGGCATGGTCGCACTCCTCCGTGGGGAGAAGATCCTGGCTATTCAAACTTCAACCGCTAATACCTATAAAAATCGAAATACAACTACCGGTGCCCCCACCGTCGCGGATTCCCGTTTCGATCTCAATATCCAAGAGACACTGAAGCAGTGGGATAACAAGTTTGCATCCAATGAACTCTTCGTCTCCCCCTCGCAGATCTGCGATCAGCACCTGGTGCCTGTGGGCCAGACTATCTCAGGCATGTCGACTTACTGGACCACCAATGCCCTCACCGGCGACAATGCGCGCGAGCGTCCCTACACGAACCTACTTGGCCGCCTGACGACCAAATCCAACTCTTTTACCGTGCATTACCGGGTACAGGTGCTGAAAAAAAGTCCTTCCACGAGTCCCACGGAATGGGTCGAGGGGAGAGATGTCATCGCCAGCGAATACCGTGGATCCACGCTGATCGAGCGTTTCATTGATCCGAACAATTCCGCCATTCCTGACTTCGCAACCGATCCTTCGGCAACAATCGACAGCTACTATCGCTTCCGAGTCGTGCAGGCCCGCCGCTTTGCCCCTTGATCCAACGTATATGATGCCAGCTTTTTCCTATTTGAAGATGCGTAGCGCCCGGGCGTTCTCGCTCATCGAATTATTGGTGGTCATTGCCATTATCGGGCTTTTGGGGTCATTGGCCATACCTGCCATGAGCAGCATCCTGCGAGGCAATGAGATGAACCGTGCGGAGCAGATGCTGGTGCAGCAGCTGACATCGGCCAGGCAAACAGCGGTCGCTCGCAACCAGCGCGTGGAGATTCGTTTCTACAAATTCGATCATCCGGACGACGTCGGCACCAACCAAACCTTCTGCGCCCTGCAATCGTGCCTCATCGATGATGCCGGTGCCGCCACGCCCATCGGGCGCGTCACCAAGTTGCCAGCCACGGTGCTGATGAACGAGGACGCCGCCAACTCGACTTTGCTTACGGTGAGTAACAAAACTTGGACTGCCACAGACCCTCAAATCACATTGCCCGGTGTGGCTACTACCTACACCGCCAAAGCGTTCCAATTCCGCCCCGACGGCTCAACCAGCCTCACTCCATCTGGACAATGGTATGTTACTCTGCATGGCGCCACAGTCGCCGCAACCGTATCCACTCTGCCGCCAAACTTCGCCACCGTCCAAGTCGATCCTGTCAGCGGTGCGGTGCGTTCCTTCAGGCCATAGACTCGATCCCAAATGTCTTTACCCTAGGCAAAGCATTTGAACCACAGATTTCACAGAAAGCGCAGATTACCAAGGCATAGCAGAGTTCAAGGCACTCACCCTGAGGGTGAATTGTGTTGGAGCAATATTTTATACGCAACTGATTTAATCTGTGTTCTCTATGAAATCTGTGGTTAATTCCTGCTGCCGGATTTAGGTTCAACGACATTCATATCGCACAGCTGCTTGACTGCCTCAATATCACAGGTCTGAAAACGGCTCTCAATTTCAAATAGGATTACAGATCAAACGTGTTTCCAACTGAGCCTTCCTTTTTCCTCCATCCGTGCCTATCCATGTCATCCGTGGTTGAAAATTGGTCTGCCGCTACTCCACGCCAGTTTTGCAACTGCGGGATCTAGTATTACTTCTTTCCGAGCAGAACGGCGGCCTCTTGCATGTTGGGATTCTCGAAAGCGCTGGCGTAGGCGTCGAGCGTGGTGGCTTTGATTCGCAATTGCTTGCCTGCGTTGCGCCACACAGAGGCGGCAGTGAAAACTTCGTGCAGGATCGTCTTCGCTTCCGGCGCTTTCAGTCCGAAACGGGACGCGGCTGACAAGGCCACCTCGATACCGGGTTCCTCATTTTCCTCAGTGATGGGTGTTTTGTTGATACGCGCCCGATCCATCTCCGGCACCGGGTTGATGTCATAGGCTGGAGAAAGACTCCAGCGTCCCGGTTCCCGCATCAGGAATCCGTGGTTGCGAAGATGATCGTCAGAGTTGCTGGCTAGGAGCGAAAAGATCAGCCGTCGCCAAAGTTCCCGAAGATCGGATGTCACATCGTCTCCAAATTGCCGAATGGCGTCCGCGATCATTGTGTAGGACCCGGGCTCACTCGGAGCCAGCCCCAACAGGCTTGCCGCCGAAAGAAAAGGAATGCGATTTCCCTGAATGCGGTCGAATCGGGGGATGACCGCCACGCTCTGGCTGCCCAAGGAAACCAGCTTGTAATCCACGGTTTGGATTCTGGCATGGCGCGCGAGCTGAAGCGCGAGGATTTCGCCGGCGCCCATGTCGCGCGTGTCCTCGAGCTTGGGAAACTTGGCAATGGCTAGGCTGCCGTCCTCCAGCACCACCGCCGATTTCGGTCGCGCCCCGCCGAGCGGTGAACCTTCTCCGAGGAGAAAATTTAGATCCTGAACGGTCTCGGTTTCGCTGTGAATGGCGTCTGCGGCCCGCAGCAATGCAGCAAGACGCACGATGGAAGGAATCACACCCCTTGCCGCAGCCAGGAACGGCTCACCCGGACCGGCCCGGAAGCGCAGCGCACCGAGCCGGGAATTGTCGTCAAGCGCCAGAACGTATTCGATTTCGCGATACGGTTTCTGAGTCAGAAGTTTTTTGCGGACTGCCCTTTCGATCAAAAGTCTGCCCCATCGATCCGGTCGAAGAGCGTCGCGCTGTGCTGCATGCCCTGCCGCAACGGGAGCGATGTGGGATCAATGGCGAAACTTCCGGGCCGACGCAACCACTGCGGGGAATACTCAAATGACACGGTCGCGCCGCGCTCTGCCGGGAAAAGATTCCCGACAAGGTGCGTGCCCCCCTGCCAGTCGATGTGAACCTCGATACTCATGAGGCGCGGGTTCGGCAGATGTGTTTTGGCAACCGCTGCTCATCCAAACTGAGTGCGAGTTCATCTGTGGAAGGCGAGGCGAGATTGGCGAGGCGATCATGAAGCCCCAGAACAAAAACCGCTGTTGCCAAGGTTCCGGCGGAAACGGACGGGTCGCCGCGCTCCAGTCGCCACAAGGTATCCCGGCTGACAAAAAGTCGGGCCGCCATATCGGCTGTGGAAATCCGGCGCTTGCGCCGGGCCACAGCAATGTCGCGTCCGAGCTTGCGAAGCGCGTGTCCGGCGGGAATCGGAAGAGAAGCGTCGTTTGGCATGGGATGAGAGTCTGATATATCGGACGTATTGTCAAGTAGTGTCAGCCATGACAGACAGCAAGCGTTGTTCTCCTTCGTCTGAACCGTTCCTTCCTGTTCCCTCACTTTCCTAAAACCTCGCGATAGGCATTGATGCTGCTGTGGGTATGGGAAAAATAATAGATAAAAAATTTCCCATTGCAGAACACTACTGTCCGGTTAGAAGTTAAACAACTCCAGCTGATTAACATTTTGAACAATTGGGTTTCGAGGGGATGTTTGTCATAAACAACTCATTTAAACCCGAGACCGGA
>DGXZ01000025.1:13532-34455 GCA_002396485.1 Spartobacteria bacterium UBA5019 | reverse complement strand
CAACCACCAGTCTTCCTGAAATGCGGCCGCGTTACGGAAAACTCCGCTCCGCTCCGTTTTCCGTAAGTCAGGAATGATTTGGTGATGTCGGCAATTTACAGACGAATTGTTGCACTACCATCGCTTTGCAGAAACAAGAAAAATTTTGGTATTCAATAAGCAGTTGGCTGACATGGTTTGTGGCACGGTCGCCCGCAGCTACAGCGGAAAGCAGGATGCCGAAGTGTATCGCCCCCTGATTTCCCACCGGGAAATCTATGTGCAGGTGTGGCCGAGATAAAAAGGAGCCCCGGCTCTATCCCTTGCGGGAAAGCACACCATACGGTGTCAGTTCGAGCCGGGGCCAATTCCGGAGAAACTGAAGCATGATTTTATGAATCCACCAACATTTTCTTTGGGGCTACAGAGTCTGAGGAGTCGAGCAGGAGAGCTTACAACTCCAAAAAATTCTTCAGCATCAGCTTGCCGTGCTGGGTGAGGATGGATTCGGGGTGGAATTGGACGCCGTAGACGAGCAATTCGCGGTAGGGAGACCCATGATTTCGCCTTGTGGGGATTTGCGTCGGCAGGGGTCTTCATAGCACGACTTGCCAGTTTCCGCCATTGGCCGGACCGATGCGGCGGAGGCGCTTGGCTTGCTTGAGGTGGCGAATTTGTTTTTGCACCGCGTGTGTGCTGATGCCCAGAATCTCGGCAATTTGTGGAATAGAAACACTTGGGGATTTGCGAGCGATGGCAATGATCTTGTCCTCGGTTTTCCCCGAACTTTTTTTCGCATCCGGGCTATTTGAGGCTTGGGCCAGATAGGTGGTGGAAAAGGGGAATTCCAGATGCCTCCAAGTTCGTAATCGATTGTGGGCCGTGGGGTGCCGGACTCTCGGCAAGAGGCGCGGGGCGTGGATGAAAAAGTTTTTGGAAAAAAATTTGTTGAGAGTGAGGTTGGTGGTGCTACATTTGTTGTCGAGCGACCAGTGTGCTTCGGACCTTTTCCGTTGCCGAGATTCATCTCCCTGGCCGCTCCTTTTTTTGTTGAGCGTCGAGCCAGGCGAGAACATCGAGCATGGGCTCCCCGGCGGTGTGCCGGAGTGGATCGACCAAGGGAATAATGGCCGCCTCGGCAGGTTTCACGGGATGGCCGATTTTTTGCTCCTCAGCGCGACGAATGGCATAGGCGCAGAGGTCGCAGAGTTGAAGGATGTGGCTTTTTTGTGATTCGATGAAAAACCCTTTTTCAACAATCTGGCTGAGCCGGAGCGATCCTTCTTCGCCTCGCAGAAGGCGGATGGATTTTTCAATGTCGGGCATGACCTCCTGGTTCTCGTCGGAAATTAGAATGCCAAGGGGAGAGCCCGGCATGGCTCGCAGGAATTCATTTACGACTTGGGCGGTGAGCACGAAGGCGACATTGTGGGGGTTGATGACGACGCCTGGGCCGTAGGTGTCGAGGAGCCATGCGGCGTAGCGTTTCTTCACGATCGCTCGGCTCACAAGCCGGAGTTGGAGCGAGGCGGCGATGGAAAGCCAGCTTCGATAGAAATCCAGTCGGTGATCCATCGGGAAAGCACGAAAGAATCCACGCGGGTTGAGGAGTTCGTTCGCATGAACCTCAAAATCGTGCGGGCGCTTTGGGAAGTAGTGTTGAATGGATTCAACAAGACGTTTTTCGAGATTCAGCAGACAGCTTCAGGCACGATGAGTGCGGCGAGGACGAAGACCGGTTGTTGAGGATCCGATAGATTCGTTCCGGTGTTTCCTGATTCGTCTAGGTAAATGAGGTGCATGGCTGCCGCCTATTCATTCAGGGATTTTGCATCTCCAAAAAATTCTTCAGCATCGGCTTCCCGTGTTGGGTGAGGATGGATTCGGGGTGGAATTGGACGCCGTAGACGGGCAGGTCGCGGTGAGCGAGGCCCATGATTTCGCCTTCGGCGGTTTCGGCGGTGATTTTGAGGCAGGGGGGAAGGGTTTCGCGTTTGACGATGAGAGAGTGGTAGCGGGTGGCATCGAAGGGGCTGGGGAGGCCGGTGAAGACATTCTCGCCGGTGTGGAGGATGGGGGAGGTTTTGCCGTGCATGAGGCGCGGGGCGCGGATGACTTCACCGCCGAAGACCTGGCCTATGCTCTGGTGGCCGAGACAGACTCCGAGGATTGGGATTTTTCCGCTGAACTCGCGGATGGTGTCGCAACTGATGCCGGCCTCGCTGGGTGAGCAGGGGCCGGGAGAGACGACGATTTTTTCCGGCGCCAGCTTGGCGATGTCGGCGGTTGAGATCTCGTCGTTGCGCTTCACGAGCAGGTCGGCGCCGAGTTCGCCGAAATACTGGACGAGGTTGTAGGTGAAGGAATCGTAGTTATCGATGACGAGGATCATGGGAATTGACCACAGAGGACACAGAGAGCACAGAGGTAAAACAGGTAATAAAGAGAAACTTTTTGATTTTTAAAATCCCCTCCGTGTTCTCTGTGTCCTCTGTGGTTAATAATCATTTCGTTTTTCTGGCGCGGTCGATGGCGCGCATGCCGGCCATGGCTTTGTTGAGGGTCTCTTGGTATTCGCCCTCGGGTGTGGAGTCGGCGACGACGCCGCCGCCGGATTGGACGAAGGCTTTGCCGTCCTTGAGCAGGACGGTGCGGAGGGCGATGCAGGAGTCGTGGTTGCCGTCAAAGCCGAAGTAGCCGACGGCACCGGAGTAGGAGCAGCGTTTGCTTTTTTCGAGTTCGTTGAGGATTTGCATGGCGCGGACCTTGGGCGCTCCGGAGACGGTTCCGGCAGGGAATGTGGCGCGCATGACATCGAAGGCGCTGCGGCCTCCGGCGAGTTTTCCCGAGACATGTGACACGATGTGCATGACATGGCTGTAGCGCTCGATGGTCATGAAGTCGGTGACTTTCACGGAGCCGTATTCCGCGATGCGGCCGACATCGTTGCGGGCGAGGTCGACGAGCATGAGGTGCTCGGCGCGCTCTTTGGGATCGGCCATGAGATCGGCGGCGTTGGCATTGTCCTCCTCAACAGTTGCTCCCCGGCGGCGGGTTCCGGCGATGGGGCGGATCTCGACGAGGTCGCCGGTGAGGCGCACATGGACCTCGGGCGAGCTGCCCACGAGGGAGTATCCACCCGGACAACGCAGGCAGAACATGTAGGGCGAGGGATTCACAAAACGCAGGGCGCGGTAGAGATCGAGGGCGTCGTCGTGGAATTCGGTTTCGAAACGCTGGGCGAGCACGATCTGGAAAATATCCCCCGAGCGGATGTATTCGTGCGCGCGGTGGACCATGGCGTGGTATTCCTCGCGGGTGGTGTTCGAAGTGGATGGCGCGGCGGCGGGGGTGGATTCTGTGAAGATCGGCTCGAAGGCGAGGGGCTTGGAAAGCGACTCCAGAATGCCGCGAATCCGCTCGCAGGCGGCTTCGTAGGCGGCGGCAGGATTTTCTTTTTCGGGAAAGGCATTCGCGACAATCCGAATCCGGCGTTGGCGGTGGTCGAAGGCCACAACGACCTCTGTGACCATGAAAAACATGTCGGGAATTCCGAGTTCATCCTTTGGCGCGGGAGGAATGGTGGGCTCGAACCATCGGATGCAATCGTAGCTCAGGTAGCCGACTGCGCCGCCATGGAAGAGGGGTAGCGAGGGATCGACCCCGGTGCGGTAGGGGGCCATCCACTTTTCGAGTTCATCGAGCGGGTCGCGGTCTGTTTCGAAGGTGCGGGAGGTGCCGTTTTCCGTGAGCGTGAGGGTTTTTCCTGTGGCGGTTAAGGTCGCCCGCGCGCCGAAGCCCAGAAAGGAAAAGCGGCCGGTCTGGTCTTTTTGCTCGGCGGATTCGAGGAGAAAGGATGGGGCCTCGCCGCACAGCTTGGCGAAGGCGGAGACCGGGGTGTCGCCATCCGCCACGATCTCGCACATGACGGGCACAACGCGATCGGTGGCCGCCTTTTCCAGAAAAGCGGAGCGCGACGGAGTGACCGGCATCATGTGAACGAAACTTTCGGCGCCTCGCGCTCGGCGGGGTTTTCGACTTGGAATAACTCGGCGGCGGCGAAGTTGAAGATGCCTGCGATGATGTTTGTCGGGAAAAGTTCGCGTCTGGTGTTGTAGGCCATCACAGAGTCGTTGTAGGCCTGCCGAGCGAAGGCGACCTTGTTTTCGGTGGAGGTCAGCTCCTCGGTGAGTTGGAGCATGTTTTGATTTGCCTTGAGGTCGGGATAGGCCTCGGCGACGGCCATGAGGCGTCCGAGAGCGCCGGTGAGCCCGGCCTCGGCCCCCGCGAGTTCGCGCATCGCCTGTGGATCGCCCGGATTTGCTGCGGCGCGGCCGGTGGCCGTCTGGGCAATATTGCGGGCCTGGGTAATGGCTTCGAGGGTTTTGCTCTCATGCAGGAGGTAGCCCTTGGCGGTTTCGACGAGGTTCGGGATGAGGTCGTAGCGGCGTTTGAGCTGGACATCGATCTGCGAGAAGGCGTTTTTGAAGCGGTTCCGCAGCGTCACGAGATGGTTGTATTGGCCGATGACGAAGAGCAGGAAAAACCCCGCTATGACGGCCAGAACGATCAGCGATATCACAAATGTTCCCATGGGCCGCACTTTGCCGCCGTCGCAGGCGCTTCGCAATAGGAAAAAGCCCGAGCGACTTCCCGCTTGTGGGGCTCTCTATTAGGGCATAGCTTCTGTCTTGAAATGATTGCGCTACGCAGTCCAGACAATGATGGGCCTCTCACCTGGCTGGGAAACTTTCCCGTCTATGTGAGCACGGTGGTTGCGGGATTGCACGGTGTCGCCCTTGTTTTAAGCGCGCTTGCGATGGCGGCCGGCTCGGAGGCGCTACTGCAGTCGCTGATGTTTTCGAGTGATGCCGTGGTGCGCGACTGGTCGGTTTGGCAACTTTTCACCTATGCGTTCGTTCACACGCCGCCTTACTGGGTGTTTTTGTTCGAGTTGTATTTACTGGTTGTCTTCGGTCGGGAGATCGAGAGCTATCTAGGGCGTGCGGCGTTCATCAAACTCTACCTCATCCTGCTGGCAGCTCCCTCGTTGTTTCTCACGGTCTGCGATTTCGTCGGCTGGCGGACAATATACGACGGATCGAGCGCTCTCCACTTTGGCGTGTTTGTGGCATTTGCCTTGATCTACCCGACGGCTGAAATCTTTTTCACCATCCAGGCGAAATGGATCGCCCTCGCGCTTCTGGCCATCAACTCGCTGCAATGCTTGGCCCTTTCAGACTATCAATCCCTTGCGGTTTTGGCGGTGGATTGCGTGTCGGCGTGTCTTTTCATCGGCTTTCAGCAAGGTCGATTCACCTTCCGCTTGCCTGAACGCGAGCAAAAAAAACAGCCTTCGCCACGACCTGTAGTCCGTCCAAATCCAGATCCTGCCAGCGAGGATGCGATTGACGCGATCGATCCGATCCTTGAAAAAATCTCCCGCCACGGCATTGGGAGCCTGACCTCTCGCGAACGCGAGCGCCTCGAGAAGGCCCGCGCCCACCTGATCGCCAAGGACGGGGGATCGTAAAAAAATGTCCGAACCTCAAGACTCTCCGCCCGTCCGCCAAACCGATCCCAACCTCAAGGATCCCTGTTATGTAAACGCCTTGTCGCATTTCTATCGGGGCGAACTCGGCCGCATCATGGTTTGGCGACAGAGGCTGGATGTCACAACGACATGGGCGATCACCACCAGCACCACGATTATTGGGTTTGCGTTTTCGATCCGGGAGGTCCCGCACATCATTTTCTTTTTCAATCTCGCCCTTGTCTGGATCATGCTTTGGATCGAAGCGCGGCGCTATCGTTTCTACGACGCGTTTCGCGGGCGCGTTCGCATGATGGAGGCGCACTTCCTTGTGCCGATGATTTCGCAGAGCCCGAAAATTCTGGACGGCGAGTGGCGGCGGCTTGTGTGCGAGGATCTCATCCTGCCCTCTTTCAAGATCAGCAAGCTCGAGGCGGTCGCGCGCCGTCTGAAGCGGAATTACGCGTTTATCTTTGGATTTGTGATGGTGGCTTGGACGCTGAAGATTTTTATTCACACGAAGGAGCCGATCCGCTCGTTCGCGGACTTCTATCATGCCATGGCAGTGCATCAGTTGCCGTCATGGCTTGGCTTCGGAGTTTACATCGGAACCATCCTCGCGATTTCACTCCTGATGATTTTCATGCTTCGTTCAAGCAGCGAAGAGGTTAACGAATTCGGTAACTCGAACAGCTCGCTATGGAGAATTTAGACGGCATCGCCCGCCTGCAGGAAATTGTCGCCCGACTCCGCGCCCCGGATGGCTGCCCATGGGATCGCGAGCAGACACATTCCTCGTTGAGGTCCTTGCTCGTCGAGGAGTGCTACGAGGTTATCGACGCCATCGAGCGCTCGGATGATGCCAACCTGCGTGAAGAGCTCGGCGATCTGTTGCTTCACGTCGTCATGCATGCCCAGATGGGTTCGGAGAGAGGCGCTTTCTCGCTCGAGGAAGTGGCCGTCACGGTCTGTGAAAAAATGATCCGTCGTCACCCGCATGTCTTCGGCGACAAGCTGGCAGGCGATTCCGACGCAGTCCTCCGGCAGTGGGAGCAAATCAAGCGCGTTGAAAAAGGTGGCGCATCCGGCGTGCTCGATCATCTCGCTGGGGCACTCCCTGCTTTGCTCAAGGCTCAGACTGTGCAAAAAAAAGCCGCCCGTGTGGGATTCGACTGGCCCGATATCGCGCCTGTCTTCGGCAAGTTCGCCGAGGAGATCGAGGAAGTGCGAGAGGCCATCGCAGCGGGTGACGCCGCATCCCTCGAAGCCGAGGTCGGTGACCTGCTCTTCACGGCCGTCAACCTCGCCCGCAAGCTGGGAGTCGATGCTGAAACCGCCCTCGCGGGTTCCACAAATCGCTTCATCTCTCGCTTTCAAGCGATCGAGCGCGAACTCGGGTCCACCGGCCGCAAGGTCGAAGACACGCCCCTGGAGGAACTCGACCGTATCTGGGAAAAAGTGAAATCCGCATGAGCTTCGCCGTTGTTCAACCCGGCGCACGCTCGCGCAACCGGTCGTTTGCGAATGGCCCAGGAGTTCCTGATGATGCCGGTCCGGCCCCTGAAGGTATCTATGCCTACGCCGCATGTCTCGGAGGATCCTTCCATCGCAGTTTGCGAACACTTCCAGCGGATGCAAACGATATCCTGTTGATTTTGGATAAAAACAATCTCCGTAAGGCCTCTACCGCGCTGAAAGCCTTCCGCAAGCGCGGTGCGCGTGTTCGGGTATCCTGCAACGAATCTCGCTCGTGCGACTTTGCGGCCTTGCTCGGCGATGTGACGCGGTTTGAACTCTTCCGCGAAATCTGCCGCTCAGCGGATGGCGCCATCGCCGCCACTCCCGAGAGCGTGAGCCTCTACGAGACGGCTGGCGCTTTGGAGACCCAGTTCATTCCACGTCCGTGCCCAGTCGATGACCCTGCTTGGGATTTCAGCCAGCCTGCTGGAAAGCGCCGTGGCATTTTTATTGGAACGAATTCCTTTCTTTCCGGCGGGGCAAACCACATGGCGGCTCTCATGGCGGCCGACCGCCTCTCGCGCGATTTGGAGTGCGCGCTCGCTGTCGTCAACACTGAGGGGCGTCGCGGCGGAATGATTTTAAAAAGCCTGCGAAAAAACAATCCGTTGTTCTTCATTCTCGAAGCACCTGTCGACCACGCCGATCTGTTGCGTGTGATGTCACTCCACCGCATCGTGTGGCAGTTCGATGCCAACGCAGGTCCGGGCGCGAGTGCATCCGCCGCCTTGCTCTGCCGCATTCCCTGCGTGGGAGGAAATGGCGCCGTCGAGCGCATCGCCTTTCCTGGCTTGAGTGCGCCGGCCTCACGGGAGGATTTGTTGGAGTCCGCGCGACTCCTGCTCACAAATGACGAGGCTTGGCAGGAGGAAGTCGAGGCCTCCCAGCAGCGGGCGGCCGAGTTTCTCTCGTTTCAAAAAACTGCCTTGCGTCTCCAATCCACGCGTTTATGACCGGCATCTCCGCATTCATCGTTTGTAAAAACGAGGCCGCATCTATCGAGCGCTGCCTCGAGAGCATCTCGTGGTGCGATGAAATTGTCATTGTGGACTCGGGTTCCACCGATGCCACCTTGGAAATCTGCGCGAGGCACAATTGCCGTATCTCCCACCGGGAGTGGACTGGCTATGTGCATCAAAAATCCCACGCGCTCTCGCTTTGCACCCGACCTTGGATTCTCAATCTGGACGCCGACGAGGAGGTTTCGCCCGAGTTGAGAGACGAAATCCGCGCCATGCTCGAAAGCGATGCTGCCGGACGGGTGCGGGAGGATGGATTCGAACTTCTGCGCGTTGTTTTTTACCTTGGCCGATGGTGGCGCAAAGGCGGATGGCATCCCGAGCGGCGTCTGCGTCTGGCTCGCCGCGAGCGTGTCACCTGGCATGGCGAGGAGCCGCATGAGCATGCTCGCGTGCAGGGATCCGTAAGTTGCATGCGGGGCGAGCTCCGACACTACACCTACCGCGATATCGCGGATCATGTGGCCCGCCTCAATGCCCATTCCTCCTCTGCCGCACGGGCTCTTCACGCCAAGGGTCTTCGCGCCGGATTTGTCGATCTGTTTCTCAAACCCAAGGCGCGTTTTTTTAAATTTTTTGTTCTCCGCCGTGGCTATCGAGAAGGCCTGCCTGGCCTGCTCGTCGCCTGCATGGAGGCGTTCTACGTTTACTTGAAATATTTCAAGCTCTGGGAGCTTGGTCGCAAAGGTTAGGAATCTCTCACTTTGCGGTCAGGCGATCACCCCAATGTGAATCTGCCGATTTTCAACGATAAGTTTCTGTATCGCCCGCTGTCTTCCATGGAAGAATAGAACCTCCGGCAGGCGATTCTGCCGGGGGTTCTGTTTGTGGGGTTCATGGGGCATTGGCCCCATTGTTGATCAGGCTGCCAAATTTTAAGTGTTCGGGAGATTTATGACCAAAGCACCGCCAGTCAGAAAAGGCAGCTCCAAGGAAATGCTGAGAGACATGCCGCTTCCTCCAACCGAGGAACCAGAGATATCCTACAAGAGGCTTTTCGAAACATCGCAGGACGGAATTTTTGTCTTGGACGTCAATACTCGCCGAATCGTGGATGTGAATCCCGGCATCTGTCTTCTGACCGGCCTGTCGAGATCGCGCCTGATTGCGGCTAACCCTGAAAGCATCGCTCCCTTGAGGGCGCTTTTCCGGAGTGATGGATCGTTTTTTGAAGAAATCAAAGCGGATCCCGTTTTTCGCAGGGAGAACCTGAGCATCGAGAACAGGGATGGGTTGCACATTCAGGTCGAAGCGGTTTGCAACATGTTCCACTCCGGGGGGAGGGAGTTTATTCAATGCAACCTCCGCGATGTCACCCAACATCGCCTAGCCGAGGATCAGGTGCGGCGCCTCAATGAGACATTGGAACAGCGTGTCGCAGCGAGGACCTGCGAACTCGAAGCGGCAAACCGCGAGTTGGAGGCTTTCACATACTCAGTTTCCCATGACCTCCGAGCGCCGCTGCGGCACATCATGGGCTTTGTCGAGATCCTTGAAAAGGAAGCTGCCGATAATCTCACGGATTCCCACCGGCGGCATCTCTTCACAATCGGCGGAGCCGCGCGGCGTATGGCGGAGTTGATCGAGGACCTGCTCGCATTTTCCCGGATCGGACGGTCGGAAATGCAAAAGGTGAGCGTGGACATGCTCACGCTCGTTATGGAAGCGTTGGATGATCTCCGCCACGAAACGAAGGATCGGATCATCAGTTGGAAAATTCAGGATCTGCCCATGGTGACAGTTGACCGCTCGCTCATGCGCCAGGCGCTGGTGAATCTTCTTTCCAATGCGATCAAATTCACAGCCAAACGCAGTCGGGCAGTGATTGAAATCGGCACGGAGCCGGGGCGCCCCGATGAGTATACGATCTACATCCGAGACAACGGGGTTGGCTTCAATCCCCGGTACTCACAGAAAATTTTTGGCGTCTTCGAGCGCTTGAACAATGCCGACGAATTCGAAGGAACTGGCATCGGGCTTGCAAATGTGCAGCGCATCATTCGCCGGCACGGCGGCCGTGTGTGGGCGCTCGGCAAGGTTGATTCCGGTGCCACATTTTATTTTACGCTCCCCCGCAGAGGTCAAAATGACAGCTGAGGCGGCTCACATTCTTCTCGCAGAGGATGACCCGGCCGATGTCGAACTTGCCCTCTCAGCCATGAAGGCTGGGGGTTCCCGTCATAGCATCGTGGTCGTGAACAATGGCGAGGAGGCGCTCGATTACCTGCACCGCCGCCGTCGATGGAGGGGGCGCGGAGCATCGCATCCCGCGCTTGTGCTGCTGGATCTCAAGATGCCTGGCATCGGGGGCGTTGAGGTTCTCCGCACCATCAAAAACGATATCCGCACGCGATGCATACCGGTGGTGATTTTCACCTCCTCGGGCGAGCGCCGTGATGTTGCAGTTTGCTATGAGAACGGCGCGAACGCCTATGTGGTGAAGCCCGTCGAATTCACATCCTTCGTGGAAACCCTCCAGGCGATTGGCCATTTCTGGACAGCCTTGAACGTGCCCCCGACGCGCTCGGTGCGTCCACAACGATGAGCCGCCAAATCCGGATTCTTCATTTGGAGGACGATCCGCTCGATGCAGAGTTGATCGCGTGCAGGTTGAGTGCGGATGGCCTGGACTGCCATATCGAGCGGGTGGATTCCGAGGCGGGGTTTCTCAAGGCGCTTGAGCACGGCAGTGTCGATCTGGTTCTAGCCGATTTTTCGCTGCCAGGCTGCGATGGAATCGAGGCCCTGCGGCTCGCAAAGCAGGTGAAACCCGATGTGCCTTTTCTCATTGTTTCAGGAGTCATCGGCGAGGATGCCGCAGTGGATTCCCTGCGAAATGGCGCCACAGACTATATTTTGAAAGACCGCATCTCACGTTTGGCTCCTGCTGTGCGGCGTGCGTTGGACGATGCGGCTCTTCTGCGTGACAGAAAATCGCTGGGCGAGCAGCTCACGCGTGCGCAGAAGCTCGAAATCTTCGGAGAACTCGCCGGGGGTGTGGCCCACGACTACAATAATATTCTCACAATCATCATGGCCAACAGCGGTCTGTTGATGGCCGGTCTTGACGAGGGAACGAAGCTTCGCAAGCACGCCTCGCAGATTGAATACGCCTGTGCCCAGGCGGCCTCGCTCACCCGCCAACTCCTTGTTTTCAGCCGCGACAGGGAGAGGGATGCTGCTGTTCTCGATTTGAACGGAATTGTAAAAAATGCCGAGTCCATGTTGGCACGCTTGCTCTCCGAGAATGTGGAGCTCGCGGTTTCGATCGCCGATGGGCCTCTGCTGGTCACAGTTGATCGCGGCGACATCGAGCAGGTCCTCATCAATCTTGTTGTCAACGCCCGTGACGCGATCCACACGCGCGGCACAATCCGTATAGAAACCGGAAGCATCAGAAAAGGCGGACGGAATCTTGTCTTTTTCAATGTGCAGGACAACGGAGGCGGAATGACCCGCGAAGTGAAGGAGCGGTTGTTCGAGCCTTTTTTTACGACAAAGCCCGAAGGGAGTGGCACAGGCCTCGGTCTTGCGACATGCCGACGCCTGATCCAGTCGATGCACGGGCAGATTGCTGTCGAAAGCCGTCCCCGCCGGGGAACGCGATTCCGGATTTTTTTGCCTGCGGCTAATGGCGTCGTGGTCTCTCAAAACGAGGTTCCGGCGAGTGCTGAAATGCTGCGAGGCTCTGAAAAAATCCTCATTGTCGAGGATAATCACATGCTTCGAGACATGATCGCCGCACAGCTTGAAGAGCTAGGCTATAGAGTTCTCCAGGCCTCCAACGGCATCGAGGGCCTCGATGTTTTCGCGGAGCACAAAAGCGACCCTCCCGTACTCGTCATCGCGGACGTCGCTCTTCCCCTCCTGAGCGGTCGGGAAATGGTCCGGCTTCTGCGGCGAGTATCGCCAGGATTGAAGATTCTCCACACCTCGGGGCACACCGACCAGACGATTGCGGCATTTGGTTTTCCGCTCCCGCTTGGCGATGTCTTGAGGAAGCCTTTCACCCTTGCCGAGCTGACTCGCAGGATTCGCGAAATCCTCCCTTTGGCGAAATAAGTCGTTTCCGTTGCGCGGGGTTTGTTGACAGCGCCCGCCGTCCTCCCCATATTCCGTGCCCGCTCACAGCCGAGCGCACTACTATTTATGGAAAATATTCGCAATATCGCCATCATCGCCCACGTCGATCACGGCAAAACGACACTCGTTGATCAGCTTCTCAAGCAGGCAGGAACCTTCCGTGCCAACCAAAAAACCGACGAGCGCATGATGGACTCGATGGATCTGGAGAGGGAAAAAGGCATCACCATTCGTGCCAAGAACGCTGCATTCCGCTGGAAGGATTACCACGTCAATATCGTGGACACTCCCGGCCACGCCGATTTCGGCGGAGAGGTCGAGCGCATCATGAAAATGGTGGACGGTGTGCTCTTGGTGGTGGACTCCCACGATGGACCGCAGGCGCAAACAAAATTCGTTCTGCGCAAGGCGATGGAAAATGGTCTCAAGCCAATTGTGGTTATCAACAAAATCGACCGTGAGAATGCGCGTCCCCACAAGGTTCTCGACATGGTGTTCGAGCTTTTCATGGAACTCGGCGCAAGCGACGAGCAGCTCGACTTCCCCCACATCTACGCCAGCGCCAAGCAGGGTTTCGCCAAAAACGAAGTCACCGATTCCAGCGACAACATGGAGCCTCTCTACGAGGCGATCGTGAAACACATCCCGCCGCCACCCAAGCCTGATGTGGACTTTTTTCGCATGCTCGTGTCGAACCTCGACTACAGCGACTATCTCGGCCGCATCGCCTACGGACGCATCATCAGCGGCAAGGTTGAGATGGGTCAAACAATCGTCTGTATTCACAAGGGCGGCCTGAAGGAAAAAGCCAAGATCACGGCGATCTTCTCCCACGAGGGCTTGGAAAAAGTGCAGGTCCAAGAGGCATTGGCCGGGGACATCGTGGGCATCAGCGGATTCGAGGAGATCTTCATCGGCGAGACGCTGGTGGACACCGAGGAGCGCGAGGCTCTGCCTTTCGTTGAAATCGATCCTCCTACGATTTCCATGAAAATCTGCGTGAACGACTCGCCGCTGGCTGGTCGTGAGGGAAAGCTTCTCACCGCTCGTCAGATTCGCGACCGCCTCATCCGTGAGACACGCGGCAATGTCTCCATCATGGTCGCCGACACCGATGTCGCAGGTCATTTTGATGTGAAGGCTCGCGGTGAAATGCAAATCGCCGTGCTCGTGGAGCAGATGCGTCGCGAGGGCTTCGAGCTTCTTGTTTCGCGCCCCGAGGTTATCTTCAGGCGTGCTGAGGACGGTTCCGTGCTCGAGCCAATGGAAACCCTCTACGTCGATGTTCCGCCTGAAAATCTTGGCGACATTCTGCAAAACCTCGCCGGCCGCAAGGCTGAGATCGTCAACATGGAGCACAACCCGCACAGTGTCCTGGTGCAGGCCATCACGCCAACTCGTGGCATCATCGGCTTTGAAACCGATCTCGTGAACCTCACCAAGGGCCACGGCATCGCCAGCCACCTCTTCAAGGAATACGGACCGCACAAAGGCGAAATTCCAAATCGCAACAACGGCGTGCTCGTATCGATGGAAGGCGGCACCAGCATGGCCTACGCGCTCGACAGCATCCAGGAGCGCGGCCGCCTGTTCATCGGGCCGCAAGAGGAAATTTACGAGGGAATGATCATCGGCGAAAACGCCCGTCCTGACGATATGCCGGTGAACCCCTGCAAGGCGAAAAAACTGACCAACATGCGAAGCCAAGGCGACGGCAAGGGCATCTCGCTCGCGCCGCCGATCGTGATGAGCCTTGAACGCTCGCTCGAATACATCGCGCCTGACGAGTATGTCGAGGTCACTCCCAAATCGCTCCGTCTCCGCAAAAAAATCCTTGACGCCAACGCGCGCAAACGCGCGGAAAAATCGGTTGGAGTCTTTGCCTGACGCGCTATTTCCTTTGAAAAGCCCGGGGCCGCAAGCCCCGGGCTTTTTTGTTGGCTTGGAAAAAAGTGAACGCCAGCAGCAGGTCAAGCAAGTCGGCTAGTTTGTACAGCCAGAGTCATACACAGGCGGGACGCCTGTGCCCCTCTCATTTGTCGGCAAGGGTTCTGCGTGGGCTTTTCCTGTGGAAAGGATTGACGTGCTCACCGCGCTCACCCAGTATCCACCCTCTTTTCACATTTCATGCGTCATACCATATCGATTCTCGTTGAAAACAAATTCGGCGTGCTGACCCGCGTGGCGGGAATGTTCAGCGGTCGCGGATTCAACATCGACACACTGAATGTCGGACCCACATTGGATGCCTCGGCCTCACGCATGACGATTGTGGTGCGCGGCGACGACAAGGTTCTCGAGCAGGTCACCAAGCAACTGGAAAAGCTCGTGGATGTCATCGATGTCCAGGATTTCCGCGATGAGGAGTATGTGGACCGCGAGCTCGTGCTGCTCCGCGTCAATGCGACCTCCAAGACCCGCGCCGAGGTCATGCAGATCTGCGATATTTTCCGCGCGAAGATCATCGATGTCCAACCCGAGAAGCTCGCCATCGAGGTGACCGGCACCGAAAACAAGATCAACAAATTTCTCAGCCTGATGGAAAGCTTCGGCATCAGCGACCTGACCCGCACCGGCAAGATCGCCCTTGCCCGCACCAATTAAACCCACCCGACACTCAACCCAACACTAAAAACCAAACAACCATGCCAGCCAAAATCCTCACTGACAAAGACGCCGACCTCAAATTTTTCAAAGGAAAAACCCTTGCGGTCCTCGGCTTCGGCTCCCAAGGCCACGCCCATGCTCTGAACCTCAAAGAGAGCGGATGCAAAGTCATCATCGGTCTTTATCCGAAGTCCAAGAGCCGCGCCGTCGCAGCTGCCCAGGGCTTTGAAGTTTTTGACACCGCCGAAGCCGTGCGCCTTGCGGATGTCATCATGGTTGCCATTCCCGACACCAAGCAACCCGCCGCCTACAAGGCCGACATCGAGCCGAACCTCACTCCCGGCAAGACACTCGTCTTCAGTCACGGTTTCAGCATTCATTACAAAACCATCGTTCCGCCGAAGAATGTGAATGTGATCATGGTCGCTCCGAAAGGCCCAGGCCATATCGTTCGGCGTCAGTACACCGAGGGCAAGGGCGTGCCAACCCTCATCGCTATTTACCAAAACCCCGGCAAGGATGCGAAAAAGATCGCACTCACTTGGGCCAAAGGCATCGGCGGCACACGCGGTGGCGTGATTGAGACCTCATTCAAAGAAGAGACCGAGACCGATCTCTTCGGCGAGCAGACCGTTCTCTGCGGCGGCGCCTCCGCGCTCGTTCAGGCTGGATTCGAAACCCTTGTCGAAGCCGGCTACTCTCCCGAAATGGCCTACTTCGAGTGCCTCCACGAGCTGAAGCTCATCGTCGATCTCATGAATGAATCCGGTATCGCCGGCATGCGTTTCTCGATCAGCGAAACCGCCAAGTGGGGAGATGTTGCCGTCGGACCGAAAATCATCGACGGCTCGGTGAAGAAACGCATGAAAGCGGCGCTCAAGGACATTCAGACCGGCAAGTTCGCCAAGGAATGGATCAAGGAATACGAAGGTGGATACAAGCGCTACAACGCACTCCTCAAGGAAGGTGAGAAACACGGCATCGAGAAAACCGGCGAGCGTCTGCGCGGCCTCATGCCCTGGATCAAAAAGCGCAACCTCAAAGGCACCCAAGCCTCTTACTCGAACTAAAAACTATTCTTATGGCCGAGACCTCCTCACAACCCATCAGCGTCATCACAGGCGGTGCTGGCTTTTTGGGCTCCCACCTCACAGACCGCTTGCTTGCCGAGGGCCATCGCGTCATCGCGATCGACAGCCTCATCACTGGCAATGTCGCGAACATCGAGCATCTCGCCGGGAATAAAAGCTACAAATTCATCTGTCACGATGTCACCGACTTCATCTACATCCCGGGTCAAGTTGATTATGTCTGGCATTTCGCGAGTCCAGCCAGCCCGATCGATTACCTGCGCATTCCGATTCCGACCCTGAAAGTCGGCTCGCTCGGAACGCACAATGCGCTCGGTTTGGCCAAAGATAAAGGCGCGGCATTCATCCTCGCCTCGACATCCGAGTGCTACGGCGATCCGCTCATTCATCCGCAGACCGAAGACTATTGGGGCAATGTAAACCCCATTGGACCACGCGGCGTCTACGATGAAGCCAAGCGCTTCGCGGAGGCCATCACCATGGCCTACCACCGCTATCATGGTATGAACACGCATATCGTCCGTATTTTCAATACTTACGGTCCGCGCATGCGCCTCGATGATGGACGCGTCGTCCCGGCTTTCATTGGTCAAGCGTTGACTGGTCAGCCGCTTACGATTTTCGGCGATGGATCTCAGACCCGCAGTTTCTGCTATGTTTCGGATCTCATTGACGGAATTTTCCGTTTGATGATGAGTGATTTCCACGAGCCCGTGAACATCGGAAACCCGCGTGAGATGACGATCCGTCAGTTCGCTGAGGAAATCCTGCGTATCACTGGTGCAGCCTGCCAGATCGAACACAAGCCGCTGCCGGTGGATGACCCCAAGGTGCGGCAGCCGGACATCACCCGCGCCAAGACGATTCTTGGCTGGGAGCCGAAGGTTGACTTCGACAAAGGTATTCGCGAGACCATTGAGTTCTTTCGTGGCCGCGTTTGAGATTTACTTGATTCAGAGATCCGAATTTAATAAAAACGCCAATATGAGAAAACGTCTGTTCCCCGCGACACTCCTCACTGCGCTCTTCTTTGTGACTTGCGGTATGTCACTTCACGCGCAGGGCAAGCCGGAATTTTCCATCAATAAAATCGAGGCCACCTTTTTCGAGACGCCGCAAATCTCGGCCGGGACCTACCGCAAGCAACAGCCCGGGGCAGCGCGTCCTGTGCCATGGCTCGAGGTGGATGTGAATTTTGAGCGTGACGAGGTATCGAAGGGTGCTGCGAAGTTCTCCGATGACCTCACGGTCAACTTCTACATTCTTCTCAATAATGCTGCGATCAATGAGGACAAGCAACCCACGCTTCTTACTGGAACGACTACCATTTCCGATGTGCCCTACGGCAAAGGAATGCATGTGGCGGCCTTTGTTTCTCCGCAGTCGATCGCACGCTATTTTGACGGTAAGGCTCCCGCCACCGCTCAGCAGGCCGTCATCGATGTGGGCGTCACTATTTCGAATGCGACAGGAGTTCTTGCCATCTCCTCTTCCAAGAGCACAGAAGTGGCCAAGCAGGGTAAGGGATGGTGGGAATCTGAATCCAAGATGACCAAAGTGAGCGGCCGCGTTCTGGAAAAAAGCCAGACGCCATTTGCGCCGCTCGCTTGGGATTATTATCTGCCTTCGAAATCCAAAGCAGCCAACTGACGATGGCCCGCACAGCACGCATTTTCGCTCTCAACCTCGGCATGCAGACCGTGAGCATGGCCGAGTTTCAGGAATTGCCCGCAGGCGGATTGAAGCTGGTTGCTCTGAAAACTTCCGATCTCATCGTCGATCCTGCTGCCGATGCCACGCGCAACAGCCAGATCGAATCAGTAGCTGCGGAACTCCGCGCCGCGCTGAAGGCTCCCAAGTACGCAAAGACGCACATCTGTCTACCATCGCAAAGCGTTTTCTCGCGCTTTGTGAAATTGCCTGGTGCCACGGCCAGTGATGTCGAATCGATCATCGGTTTTGAGGCTCAGCAGAATGTGCCTTTTCCGATCGACGAAGTGGTCTGGGATTACCAAATCATGGGTGACCGCCGGGTCGAGAACTGGGATGTCTCGATCGTTGCCATCAAGGCGGATCAGCTCAACGAGGTCGTCGAAGCCGTGGGCAAGGGAGGCATCGCCCCGGGACAAATCGACTTTGCGCCAACCGCGCTGTTCAATTCCTTTTGCTACAATTACGCCGATGCCAAAGGCTGCTCGCTCCTCCTGGACCTCGGCTCCCGCACGACAAACCTAGTCTTCATCGAGGATGGCCGCCTTTTCAGTCGCAGCATTCCCATTGGCGGAAACACCATTAGCGCCGCTATAGCCAAGGAATTCGCACAGGAAATCACCCTCGCGGAGAAACTTAAACTTCAGAAAGCCACTGTGGGACTCGGTGGAGCGTATGCCGAATCCGAGGACCCCACCGAAGCCCGACTGGCCAAGGTCACCAGAAATACGATGACCCGCCTCCACGCAGAGATCGCCCGCTCGATCAATTTCTACCGCACCACCCAAGGTGGCACCACCCCCATGCGTATTCTCATTTGTGGCGGCGGCACAGGCCTGCCCTACATGACGGAGTTTTTTGCCGAGAAACTTCAAGCGCCGGTGGAGTATTTCAATCCTCTTCGAAATGTTCAGGCTGCTCCGGATGCCATTCCTCACGGCCTTGCCCATTGTGCTTCGGGTCTCGGCGAGCTGGTTGGTTGTGCCTTGCGTTCTCTCAAGGATTGCCCGCTCGAGATCAATCTGACTCCGCCCAGTGTGCAGAAGGCGCAGCGTTTTGCGAAACGGATACCCGCTTTGGTCATTGCTGCTGTGTTTTTTATTCTCACTCCAGCCCTCTGCTGGCTCGATCTGGATGAATCCGCCTCCCGCATTGGAGAAAGAGTGGAGAAGCAAACGGCTGAAGTCGCCCGACTCGAAAGCCTTTCCAAAGGTATCTCGTCAACGCTGGCGGAACGTGACAAACTTGTTGCGGAAGCGGCTCCTTACCTCGCTGTTGCCGCCGAGCGATCCGTCTGGGCCTCCATACTCGATGAACTCGCCGCTACCATCCCGCAACGATTCATCTGGATTACTCAGATCAAACCGGTAGAAGGCGTCATCATTGCTCCCGAGCCCAAACCAGCTCCCGGCGCGAAGCCTGCTCCGAAGCCTGCCACGCCAGTTTCAGGCCCCAAGGCCATCACAGCTATCGAAATCAATGGACTCTACCTTGATAACCCTCCGAACGCTGAAGGCGCGGGAGTCATTGACAAATTTTTTAACAACCTGAAACCCTCCGCCGTTTTCTCAATTGGAGAAGACCCGTCGAAAATCATTACCCGTCGCACAACTCCCACTGGTGAGGCCTGGGCCTATGGCTACACCTTGGTCCTGCCGCTTAAGCAGCCTCTCATTCTCCCATGAACTGGTTCAAAGAAAACCCAATAGCCGTAGTGCTCATAGTCTTGGCTGTCATCGGAACGGGGGCCACTTCGTATTTGGCGGTGGATGCCACAACGCGCCGTAACGAAGCGCAGGCGAACCTGGATTCGCAGCTTCAAAAGCTCAAACAATTTCAGAATCAAAAACCTTTCCCGACCGAGCAAAGTCTGAATGCGATCAAGGATAGTCTTGAGGAATACCGCGCCGAACTCGGCACATATCGCACCGCGCTTGCAGCGATGGAGCAGCCGCTCTTGCCCATCAACCCTCAGGAGTTTCAAGACGATCTTCGCAAAGCTGTCGATGAATTGAGAAAAAAGGCCATCGAAAAGGGCGTCACACTTCCAGACAAATTTTTCTACGGATTCGATGAATACCAAGCCACCCCGCCCTCCCAGCAGGTAGTCGGGGAACTCAATCGCGAATTCTGCATCATGCGCCGAATCGCTGATGGACTTGTCGATCTGAAAATCGGTTCAATTGCTTCTCTCAAGCGGCAGGAAATCACAGCCAAAGCTCCTGTGGCGACACCTGAGCAACCCGCCAAACCCGGCGCCACAACAGAGCTTCGAGCCCCTGCCATTCCCACTAAAACATTTATCATTACATTCACCGCACCTCAGGAAAAACTCCTCACGGCCTTCAATATGGTTCAAGATGCGGATGAGTTTCTCCTGATTCGTTCTCTCACTTTGGATAATACAAGCCCCCAACCGCCACTCCGCACCCAGTCGGGAGATTCGTCAACGCCCTCTGGCATCCCGGTCCCGGATGCTGCGGAAAAAAACTCTGAAACTATTCAAGCTATCCTCGGTCGCGAATCCGTCACGGCCAGTCTGACTATCGAAATCCTCGACTTCCCGGATTGGGAATCCAAGCCGCCGGCTGAGTCGAAAGCCACCCCTCTACCCAAGTAAAGACTATGAATTGGGTCAAACAAAAATACGACATACTCATTCTCGCAGTTGCCACACTATTTCTGGTGTCCAATGCCGGTTGGATTGTGATGAATCGTATGGGGCCGTCTGATGTTCAACCATCTCTCGCAGTGCCAAAGGACAATGCGATTCCTGCCTTGAATCTCGATGCCATCAAGCAAGCTGCGGCGCTCGCCGATTCCCCGGCAAGGTGGAAGTCCAGCGCCGATCTCCCAGAGGGATCTCCCGAGCGTGGATCCTTACTCGTTTCCCGCCGCTACCTGCTCAAGGATGGCAAACTCATAGACCCTCTCGCGGATGGAAGTGACCAGCTCCACCCTCCCATCACCAACGATTGGCTGCTAGCCAATGGCCTTGACTACACCGATATGAACATCAAGGAAAAGGACGCTGATGGTGATGGGTTCAGCAACCTTGAGGAATTCGAGAAGAAAACCAACCCGAACGATCCCAATGACGCTCCGGCATCGTTCAACAAGCTCAAACTGGTTGGATTCAAGCCCGTGCCGTTCCGACTGGATTTCAAAGGAGACCCTTCGGGCGATGGCAAGGAATTTCAAATCAACTTCAAAGACCTGAAAGGAACCGCCCGCACCCAATACCGCAAACTCGGCGATCAGATCGAAGGTGCTCCTTATAAAATCCTCAAATACGAATCCAAGGAATCCAAAGAACGGAATCTCTCCATCAACGTATCCGAACTCACGGTTCAAAACACTGAAACTGGCGAATCGATCGTCCG
>DGXZ01000025.1:0-13323 GCA_002396485.1 Spartobacteria bacterium UBA5019 | reverse complement strand
CAAACGACTCGACATCCTATGGCACCTTCCGAAATCTGCTCACCCCGGGAGATGCGGATTTCACTCTCAAGAAAGGCGAAGAGTTCACAATCAAACCAGATATCACCCGCAAGCTAAAACTTATTGACATCACACCCGCAAAAGCTCAAATACGTGACATCTCCACTGGAGATATCTTCACCGTCCTTCCGATCGAAAACTCACCTCCCTGACTTGAAATGACTAAATTCCCACACTGGTTCCCGTTTTTCCTTATCGCGGCCCTCACACCGACAGTTGTCCGAGCTCAGTATCCCGGCGTTCAGGGGTCCGTGGAGTCGAATATCCAAGTTTTGGAGCAAAAGCGCGCTTACTGTGCCGAATTAGTTCAAAAGGGAAATGCAGCTGTGGCTGATAAGGACTACGAGTCCGCTTACGCACTCTACAAAAGCGCGGTGGATACCCTTCCGCAGGGTGGAGATGCCTCCTCTGAAATTCGCAAGCAGGCACTCGTTGGATTCTGTAACGCAGCCGTCCTGCTCGCGCGCCAGCGTGTATCTGAAGGTCGTTATGCGGATGCACGCACCACGGTGGAAGTTGTCCTGGAAAATCGCTACGATCCGAATTACGGACCTGCTATAAGCCTCCGTTCCCAGCTCATGGATCCACAGGGATTTGCCGATCGCGGAACTCTCACTCCCAGGCACGTAGCCAACATCGAAGAAGTCAAGCGACTCATTCAAGAAGGCGAGGGCTACTATGCGACCGGGCGGTACGATATCGCATTCAAGCGCTGCGAGCAGGCGCTCAACATTGACAAATACAACATCGCCGCACGGCGCTTGATGGAGAAAATCAATGTGGCCCGTCAGCAGTATGCCGATGCGGCCTATAATGAAACGCGTGGAGCCATGCTCGCCGATGTGGATAAAGCCTGGGGGCTTCCGCTGCGAAAATTCACCGACGGCCCCACTTCCATCGTCGAGCAACCCCAGATGGATAGCCGCGGTAGCCAAGCGATCAATAATAAGCTCGACACCATCATCATTCCTCGCATCGACTTCACCGAATCCTCAATCAAAGAAGCCCTCGATTTTATCAAAAAACGTGCCTCCGACTTGGATGAGGGCGATTCCGACAACAAAGGCATCAATATCGTGCTCAAGTTGCCGCCCGACTCGCCGGACGCAGCTTATCCGATCACGCTATCGCTATCGGATGTTCCTCTGCGTGAAGCTCTTAAATATGTAACCGATGCCGCGAATCTCAAGATTAAAATTGAAACTCACGCCGTCGTCGTGGTGCCAGCCACCGAAAATACAGATGTACTCGTCACCAAGGAATACAAAGTGCCGCCGAGTTTCATTACGGCAACGCCCGGCAGCGCGCCTCCACAAGTGAGCGGTTTGGCGGCAGGTTCCCAATCTGTGATAGCAGCACGCTCCATAGCAAAGGATTTTTTGGAATCACAAGGTGTCCAATTCCCTGCCGGTGCCAGTGCGAACTATATCTCGCTGACCAGCCGTCTCATTGTGAAAAATACCCAAGCGAATTTGGAGCTTATTGATGCTCTTGTGGATACATCGGTCGCCACGAGGCCGACGCAGGTGGAAATCGAGGCGAAGTTTCTGGAGGTGTCTCAAAACAATCTCAACGAGCTCGGCTTCGACTGGCTTCTGGGTCAGTTTGCCCTCGCTGGAGGCTCAGGCGTCTACGGGAGCGGAGGCACGATTGGACTTGGCCGGACGATCAACAACAATGGATATCCGCTTGTCGATCCCGGAACAGGACTTCCAGTTGGTGCAAACTCCGGCACATCGGGGCCCATCACAGCAGGCAATCGCGGTGGTTCAGCTGGAGTCACTCTGAATGCTGTGGATGCCATCATTCTTGGTTCACCGGTCGGCCCGGCCCCTGGCGTTCTCAGCGTTGCGGGTGTTTTCACGAACCCACAATTTCAGGTTGTGCTCCGGGCCTTGAGCCAAAAGAAGGGAATCGATCTCGTCAGTGCTCCGAAAGTCACCACCAAAAGCGGAAACACCGCAAAAATCGAAATCGTCCGCGAGTTCCGCTACCCCAGCCAGTTCGATCCACCTCAACTCTCCGCCCCAACAGGCTCCACATATGCTCCAGTGGTACCCAATTCTCCCAGCGCTTGGGAAACGAAAAATACAGGTATTACCTTGGAGGTTGAGCCGACTGTCGGTCCCGATTCCTACACGATCGAACTTCGCTTGGTGCCACGAGTCACTGAATTTGATGGGTTTATCAATTATGGAAGCCCGATTAATGCAACGGTTGCACAACTTGGGCTTGGAACTGGAACAGGTGGTGGTGGTATTTTGGCTTTTCTAGGCCCTTCCACTACCTTCGAAGCCACGCCGAACACGATCAACCAACCCGTTTTCTCCACCCGCGAAGTGGAAACCCAAGTATCTGTTTACGATGGCCAAACCGTTGTCATGGGTGGCCTCATGCGGGAAGATGTGCAGAAAGTCCAAGACAAAGTCCCTATATTGGGAGATATTCCTCTCGCTGGAAGACTTTTTCGGAGCAATGTCGATCAGCATATCAAACGCAACCTGCTCATGTTCGTGACCGCCGGCCTTCTAGATCCTGCAGGACAGCCGATTATCGAGGCGGATGAAGATGATCAACTTGTTCCCGAGGTGGACGTCAACGCCATGTTGAGTGATGCAATTCCTACGGATGTTCTTTCAGCGCCGCTTCCCCAATAAAACCTAACCGATGACTTTTTCATTTCAATCAAGCCATTTGTATTCTCGAGTTCGCTATGCCCTCGCGGGTTTCGCTTCCGTGCTTGCGTTCGCAGCTCATGTGGCACCCTTGCGTGCTGAAAGTGAGCTCGTTGCCATCTCCGAACGCGAAATCCTGAAGCGCCAAGAAGACTCCAAACAGGCTGAACAACTTGTCACCACTGCTCGTCGTGACCTCGCTGACAAAAACCTCGAGGGCGCGTATGCAAACTATCTGAAAGCTATTCAGATCACCCGATCCAGTCCGGCCACAGAAAAACAGCGCATCGCCCTGATTTCGGAGTTCAGTAAAACGGGAATTGATTACGCTAACTGGCTCATCAGTAACGGTCGGTATCAGGATGCGGAAAATACAGCCAAGACAATTCTCTCGCCAGAATTTAACCCAACCTATAAGCCTGCCATGCAGATGCTCGCCAACTTGGAGCAGCCGGGCTACTACAATCGAACCGTCACGCCCGGTTTTGCCTCAAAGCGGGAGGAAGTGAGCACACTCCTGAATCAGGCTGAGGGATACTACGCAACGGGGCGCAATGATTTGGCCCTGAAACGCTACGAACAGGTCTTAAACTTGGATCCCTACAACATCGGCGCACGCAATGGCATGGAGAAGGTCAATAAACAGCGCAAGACTTACTACGACAGTGCCTACAACGAAACCCGGAGTCGCATGCTCTGGCTTAGCGATCGCGCTTGGGAACGGCCGGTTCGGAAACTCACGCCAGCTGGACGGGATACTGGGGGTTCTTCCTTTGGCACGAATACAGCCGCCAACTCGAAGGATGCCATTAATAACAAGCTCAATAAAATCATCATTGACCGCATGGACCTCGAACAAGCTTCTATCCGGGAAGTGGTGGATTTTCTCATACAAAAAAGCCGCCAACTCGATAATAGCACGGATGATCCCAAGAAAAAAGGTGTCAACATCGTTCTCAAGCTGGCTTCTCCTGCTGCGGCTCCCGCCCCGGTCGAAGGACAGGTTCCAGAGATTCCGTCGTCAGAAACTAGTGTTACCGAGAATACAAAAATTTCGATTGCTCTAAAAAATGTTCCGCTCATCGAGGCGGTACGTTATCTAACAGAACTTTCCGGCTTGAAATATAAAATCGATCAATTTGCTGTTTCCATCATCCCTCTTACGGAGAATACAGAGGAACTAGTGACTAAAGAATACCGCGTACCTCCTTCGTTCATCCCAGCCTCGGCAGGGGAAACCACGGATTCCGGGCCACTGCCGGGAAATCAGCCGTCGGGTGATTCCAATACTCGAATCACGGGGCGGCGCAATGCCACTCAATACTTCACGGAGCAGGGTGTGCCATTTCCAGCGGGCGCATTTGCTCAATACATTGCCTCCGGTAGCAAACTCATTGTTAGGAATACCCAAGCCGCTGTGGATTTGATTGATACCATTGTGGAAGGTGCGACAGGCGTGGCGCCGACTCAAGTGGAGATCGAATCGAAATTTGTCGAAATCTCACAGAACAACATCAACGAATTGGGGTTTGATTGGCTCTTGGGCCCATTCTCCATTGGCGGTGGAGTTTACGGAGATGGTGGAACGCGTGCGGGTGCTCAAGATCTCTCCACCGAATACTATGCAAACTACCCATTTGGAAGTGTGGGCGCAAATCCAATGACCGCAGGTAATCGAAACGGCATCGGAACAAGCTACAACTCGGCAATAACCGCTAACAGTTTGAATGCCTTGCTGGCAGGTGTTCCGCAGGGAACAAACCTGGCTTCCCCTGGTGTTTTTGGGCTAGCAGGTGTTTTTACCAACCCGCAATTTCAGATGGTTATTCGTGCGCTCAGCCAACAAAAAGGAGTCGATCTCATGTCTGCCCCGAAAGTGACTACCAAGAGCGGCGTGAAGGCAAAGATTAAAGTGATACGCGAATTCCCTTATCCCACAGAGTTTACTCCGCCACAGGTGCCACCTCCTGCCACTACGTCAACTTTAACATCAGGTGGACTCTCCGGCATAGTTGTCACAAGCGGTATAGTCACGCCATCAACACCGTCTGCCTTTGAGAAAAGAGATCTTGGTGTCAGCTTGGAGGTGGAGCCGCAAGTCGGCGCGGATAACTACACCATCGACTTGTCTCTCTCGCCTGAGGTTGTCGAATTTGATGGCTTTGTGAACTATGGCTCTCCAATCAGTGGCCCGCGCTTCAATCCAGCTGCCATATTGGCCGGCAACCCATCGGGTATTGAGCCCTTCGTCGTCACGCCGAATGTCATGAACCAGCCGATTTTCTCCGTCCGCAAGGTGACGACCAGCGTGAGCATCTGGGATGGTCAGACGGTGGCCCTCGGTGGACTCATTCGCGAGGATGTGCAGAAGGTGAACGACAAGGTGCCAATCCTCGGCGACATACCGCTGGCGGGCCGTCTCTTCCGCTCCAATGTGGATCAGAAGATCAAGAAAAACCTTATTGTTTTCGTTACGGCACGTCTCATGAATGCCGAAGGCAAGCCACTAGTTCAGCAGGATGACGAAGAGGAAGTCGTCGAGCCGATCGGCCTCCCTGAGGACCTGCCGCCTCCAGCGATCACAACCCGATCGGCTGGGAAATAGCCCTGCCTCGGCTTGCCGGGGAGGTCTTGATTCCAGTTCGGGGGTTTCTAAGATGTCGCGATGATTTCGATCCGAGAGGATTTTGAGGTTGGCACGGCCTCGCCGTTTCAATGCGAGGTGGAGGGGATTTTTTCAGAGACCGGTATTCTGTCGGGGGCGTCATCGTTTGAATACCGCGCCGAGCAGCAGCGCATGGGGGGTGCGGTGGCACGAACGATCGAGACCGGCGGGCACCTTGTGGTCGAAGCGGGCACAGGCGTTGGAAAATCCCTCGCCTACTTGGTGCCGGCGGCCTTGCACGCGGTGCGAACAAAGCGCAAGGCGGTGATATGTACACACACAATAGCGCTCCAGGAGCAGCTCATGTTCAAGGACATTCCGCTCGTGCAAAAAATCGTCCCCGACGAATTCGAGGCGGTATTGCTGAAGGGGCGGCAAAACTATCTCTGCACGACGCGTCTGGCCCGCGCCCTCACGCAGTCGAAGGAATTGTTCACCACGCCGCAGCATGCCGAGCTGGAACGCATCCGCGAGTGGAGCATGCAGACGAAGGATGGATCTTTGAGCGATTTTTTCGAGCAGCCTGATCCCGCCGTGTGGGAGGAGGTGCGCAGTGAGCAGCACCTCTGCACTCCGAAGACATGCGGCCCGGGAAGCGGATGCTTCTATCAAAACCTGCGCCGCCGCGTGGCCAATGCCAAAATGGTCGTTCTCAACCACGCCCTGTTCTTCACGCTGCTGAATGGTGTGGAGGACGCAGAGAACCGCACAGGCGGGCTTCTTTTTGCGAATGACTTTGTGATTTTCGATGAGGCCCACACGATGGAAGAGGTCGCTGCGCGCCACATCGGCATGGAGGTGTCCCAACTCGGCCTGCGCCGCGTCATCCAGCGCCTCTACAATCCTCGCAGTAAAAAAGGGCTCTTCCAAATGCTCAAAAACGGCCCCGCATGCCGTGCGGTGAGCGATGTCCTGCCGGTTGCGGACAGCTTTTTCCAGCAGGTCACCAAACAATGCACCTTCAAAAAAGGAAGGGAGTTCCGTGTCCGCGAAGCAGGCCTCGCCGAGGGCGGCGAGGTGTGCGGCGCATTGGCGCGTCTCGGTGAGTTGATCGGGATCGAAGCGGGAAAATGCGAGGATGAAACCTACACCTCCGAACTCCAGGAGGCCGCCCGCAAGTTGCGTTCAGCCCGCTCGGCGATTACGGACTTTCTCGCCCTGGAGGAACCAGACCATGTTTATTGGGTGGAGCAATACGGTCGGACGGAGGAGTTCTGCACCCTGCGCACCGCTCCTGTGAATCTCGCCGATGCCCTGCGGCGTCTCATTTTCCGCGAGGGGGCGTGCACCGTGCTGACCAGCGCGACACTCTCCACAGGGGCGCCAGACTTGTCGTATTTTCGAAACCGCGTGGGGGCCGAGGATGTGCCGGCGCTCCAGATTGGGAGTCCGTTCGACTACGAGAAACAAATGAGCCTGCACCTCGTGGAGAAGATGCCCGAACCGAAGGAGCCGGATTATGAGACCTCGCTGGCCAAGTGGATCGCTCACTTCACCGAGAAAAGCGAAGCCCGGGCGTTCGTGCTTTTTACCAGCTACCAGACGATGCGCTCGGTCGCGGAATTGGTGGAGCCTGTTTTCGAAAAGAGAGACTGGCAACTTCTCGTGCAGGGGGGAGGAATGCCCACGCAGCGGATGGTGGCCGAGTTCAAGGAAAACCCGCACAGCATCCTCTTCGGCGTGTCCAGTTTCTGGACCGGCGTCGATGTGCCCGGCGAGGCCCTCTCGAGCGTTATCATCACGCGGCTCCCCTTCACGACACCCGACCACCCGCTCACCGAGGCGCGACTGGAAGCGATCGAGGCCGAAGGCGGCAGGGCGTTTGAAAACTACTCGCTCCCGGAAGCGATCCTGAAACTCCGCCAAGGCGTGGGTCGCCTCATTCGCAGCAAGACCGACACCGGAACGATCGTCATTCTCGACAGCCGGATCGTCTCGAAGCCGTATGGACGCGCCTTTCTGAGGGGCATGCCGAAATGTCCCGTAGAAATCCACTGAAGCTGGATTTTTCTGATCGAAGCTGATTAGCCTGCACTCGTGGAATCCACACGCCTTCAGGAAATGCCAATAGACGAGCGTCCGCGCGAGAAAGCCGAGCGCCATGGTTTCGAGGCGCTCTCGGATGCCGAGCTGCTGGCGATTTTCATCCGCACCGGACTTCCCGGAAAAAACGCACTTGCCGTCGCTCGAGACCTGCTGCGCGACTGCGGCGGCTTTGCACCACTCTCCCGCTGCACGCCCAAGGAAATCCGCCGCCACGCCAAGGGCATCGGCCCCGCCAAATCTCTTGAAATGGCGGCCGCTTTTGAAATCGGCAAGCGCCTCGCCCGGGGCAGGAGCCTCTCGCCGGTTCTCGACACTGCGGAGCGGATTTTTGATTTCTTCGGCCGCGAGTTTATGGCCATGCGACAGGAATCGCTGCGGGTTCTCCTTCTGGACACAAAGCTCCGCCTCATCCGCATGGAGGAAATCAGCCTCGGCTCGTTGAACGAATGCATCGCGCATCCGAGAGAGATTTTCCGCCAGGCGCTTGTCCACAGCGCGTTCGCCGTGGCCGTGGTCCACAACCACCCGAGCGGAGATCCCTCGCCTAGCCCGGCGGACTATCGAATAACGCGCAATTTGAAAGAGGGCGCGCATTTCCTCCAAATCAATCTCATCGACCATGTCATCCTGGGCTCGCCGGATGGTGGTCGCTTGCCGTATTTCAGTTTCAAAGAAGCAGGCATCATATGAAAATCCATCCCACAGCCATCATCTCACCCGAAGCCCGTTTGGGCGAAAATGTCGAAGTTGGTCCCGGTGCCATCATCGAAGCCGGCGTGGTGATCGGCGAGGGTTGCGTGATCCAGGCCCACGCGGTCATCGAGGGCGATACCACTCTCGGCGAAGGAAACACCGTGGGCTACGGTGCCATCATCGGCGCCCCACCGCAGGACTACGGCCACTCGCCCGAAATCAAAAGCTCCGTGGTCATCGGCAATCACAATCGCATCCGCGAATATGTGACGATCCATCGCGGAACAAAGGAAGGCACCGTGACACGCGTCGGAGACAAATGTTTCCTCATGGTGGGATGCCATCTCGGGCACAATGTGCAAGTCGGCAACGAAGTCGTGATCGTGAACAACTGCCTGCTCGGTGGCTATGCGCAGGTGGGCGATGGAGCCGTTCTGGGTGGAGGAGCCGTTTTCCATCAATTCGTCCGGGTCGGAAAGCGTGCCATGATCGCCGGAGGGTCGCAGTTCAACAAAGACATCCCGCCATTTTCGATGGCTCAACTTTTCAATCTGCTGTCGGGCATCAACATCATCGGCCTGCGCCGTGCAGGGTTCAAAGCCGAGACCCGCACGGAAATCCGCCGCGCATTCAAACTCGTCTTCCGCTCGGACATGCCGGTCAAAGCGGCGCTGGAAAACGCCCGCGAGTCGGAATGGGGCCCCGAGGCTCAGGAATTCTTCGACTTCATCGCCTCTTCCAAACGCGGCTGTGCGACAAGCAATCTCGCCAAGGGGCAGGTGATTCCTATCGAGGATATCGTCGAGTAGGTTGCCTCAATTCCGTATCGTGCCCACAGCCAGCGCCAAAGCAGCGAGGCTGCTCGAGTAGTCCGCCACGGCGCCTGCCCGCACCGAACGCGCGGCGGCCAACTGTCCTGCCGCCTCGGTGAGTTCGGAAATCTGGCTCAAACCAGCTTTGTAGGCGGCCTCGGTGGCATTGAGATTTTCCTGGGCGGATGCCACAAATCCCTCGGCGAAATCCACACGGAGGGCCGCGCTGAGCGTGTCGTGGTAGCTCGTCCAGACATCCCGCGTCGCGGCGAGACGCGAAACCTGAAGCTCTTCCCGGGCGGCACTCTCCTCGTCACGCCGCTTGTGAACATTCTCCACACGCTCGAAGCCATCGAAAAGATCCCACTTCGCTGTGATGAAACCTCCATAGCCATTGATGCCGGCCGCATTCGTTCCCCTGTCCTTGCCGGTCTCCGCCTCATACTGGAATGCCGAGTAGGCGTAGTTGCCCTCCAGTTTCACCTCGGGAAAAAAATCCGCCTGCGCACGGTGGCTGGCCGCCTCGCTCGCACGGACATCCGCCGCACGCGCGGCGAGATCGGGGCGTGATGTCAGAGCGGTTTCAATCAGTTTTCCCGCGCTCTCACGCAAGGCGTCCGAACTCACCGGCAGGTCGTTTGAGGCGAGTGTGAGGCGCGAGTTGGCCGGGATCCCGATAGCGACGCAGAGTTCGCCCAGTGTGTTCTGTACCAAGGCGCGGGCGGCCTCGAGTTCATATTGCGCATCCAGCACATTTTTCCGCGCTCGCAGGAGTTCAGGCCTCGCCGAAAGCCCGTTCCTCACTTCCATCTCGATCGTTTGCTCGGCTGTCTTGGCAAAGTCAAGGAGAGAGGCGGCCGCGCTCTCCTTCCAAAGAGCTGCCTCGTGCGCGAAGTAGCGGCTCTGGATTTCGAACACAACCTCCTGGAGTTTTCTTTCATAAACAAAACCCGCCGCGTCAAAAAGAGCCACCGCGCGGGAGACATCCGCCGCGCGCCTGCCGAAGTCGAGGAGAAGGTATTCGATCGAAAGCACCGTTGTGGCCTGCTGGCGGGTGAACACATTCGGCGCGGGGATTGCCGGCGTATACCACTTGTCCACTCCGCCCTCAAAGGCGGCTCCGATTTTCGGAAAATACGGCGCGCGCGCCCCGCGGGAACCGGCATACGCCGCCTCCGCACGGAACCAGGCCGCACGGGTTTTGGGATTTTTCGCCATACCGAGTTCGAGCAAGCGCCCAAGATCGTAGGTCGTCGATTCCTTAAAAACCGGCGTCTCACGGATTGTGGAATTCCTGGCAAATGCCAACCCTGAAAAAAGGCACCCGATCGCCAGCGCAATCATTGGCGTTGAATAGATGTGCCGCCATCGGCTATCGAGGAGCATGAACATTGGCGCGGCCAAATTGCCTGCGGTGCTGGCATTGATCAAGTCCTCAGGCGACCCGCTTGTGGATTTCGCCGGCGCTTACTTTCCCGCTTGGTTGGCTTGCATGATCGCTGGTGCGCTGGGGACATGGCTGCTCGGCGAGTTTCTATCCCGGGTCGGCCATGCAGCCGTTCTGCGTCCATCCGCCATCATGTATCCCTGCCTCTTCGCAGTCCTCACCGGCAGCGTGTGGCTTGTCTTTTTCTCGGCACGATGAATCCCGATCCGCAAAAGCCCCGCCCGCTCGTGTGGGTTCTTCGCCTTGCGATCCTTATTGCCTCAGTTGTTGTCGTATTCGCGGTTTCGCGAAACCTGCAAACCTTCCCCCGCACCGAGGATGCCGAGGTGCGGGCGAATGTTGTCGGCATTGCCCCGCAGGTGGGGGGATCGATAACCCGCATTCATGTCACAGACAACCAGGCTGTGAAGCAGGGCGACCTGCTTTTCGAGTTGGATGCCCGTCCTTACGAGGCCGCTGCTGCGCAGGCCAAGGCCCATCTCGAGTTGATCGGCCTTGATGTGAAGGCGTTCCGTGACGAAATCGCCGCAGCCGAGGCGACACTCCGCGAACGCCGGGCCAAGGCGGACTACGCCGATTCCCACTACCAGCGGCTCCAGCCCTTGCTAGCAGGGAATTTTACCTCGCCCGACCGTGTTCAGCGGGCGCAGACGGATGCCGAAAGTGCCCGCGCGCTTGTGCGCGAAGCCGAGGCCGCCGTCGAGCGGGCACGAAACAAACTCGGGGAGTTTGATGGACGCAACACCCGCGTGGAGCAGGCCGCCGCCGCCCTGCGTGATTTCGAACTCAAGGTTTCCTACTGCAAAATCTACGCGCCGTGTGATGGGTACGTCACGAACCTCCAGATTGCACCAGGCACCTACGCCTCGGCCGGGGAGCAGATTTTTTCCCTCGTCGATTCCTCGGTTTGGTTTGTGCTGGCGAATTTCCGCGAGACCGATCTTCGCCGCATCCAACCCGGCCAGTCCGCAAGGGTCTATCTCATGACGCAGCGCGGCAAGGTGGTCTCTGGAATTGTTCAAGGTATCCCCAAGGCGGTCTATCCCCTCGGCAGTGCCTCGAAAGCCATGCCCGGCGGCGAGGGCGTCTTCTCACAGGTCGAGCCAACATTCGATTTCGTGCAACTGGCCCAGCGTTTTCCGGTAAGAATCCTTCTCGAAGGCGAGGGCGATTTCCGCATGGGCGGGCGTGCGGCGGTGATCGTTGATACGCGCAGCGCCTCGGATGCCGCGCGCCTGGAGAAGCTTCAATCGGTGGAGAAGCGCGGCTTCATACCCCCCTGCGCCAAATGACTGAGGCCGCTCGCGGCGCATTGCGTCAGGCCCTCGCCGTGGCCCTCGCCGCGCTGGTTGTTGGCATTTTTCATATCCCTCAGCCGTTCCTTGCCGTCCTCCTCGCGCAACTGCTCGGCGGCATCCCTTGCCAGAGCGCCTCGGAACTTTTCCGTCGCATCCTCTCCTCATTCGCTGGCTGCCTGGCTGGGGTAGCCATCCTCACGCTCGCTCCGAATGAACAATGGATTTCCCTGCCGCTGTTTTTCACCCTCACCGGCTGGGGGACGGTTTTTGCGCTTCGGCGCTTTGGTCCAGCCTGTGCCATTCTCTTTGGCATCGGAATCGTTGCGATGTTTGCCGAGTCCTTTGTTTTTCCGGCGCGTGATATCGTTCTCGGCTTCGCTCATCTCTTTTCACTCCTCACAGCCACTCTGGCTGCGGCGCTGGTGGCCTTGGCGTTTTTTCGAGAGCCCATGGCCGCCAAAAGCCAGCATCCCTCGCCGGGCTCTGCAGTGGTGATCGGTGCCGCTGCCGTGTGTGGTCTCATAGCGGCTTGCGTGCTTTTGCCCGTTCAGTTGAATGTCACCACCATATCATCCCTGACGACCGCCCTCACTCTCACCATGACCGGCGGAGGCGTGGCTAAAAAATTCCTCGGCGGATTGCTCGGCATCTTGTTGGCGTTGGTTTTCTTGATTCCAATCAACAGCTCGGGAAACGACCTGGCTGTTTTTTTATTGGGCCTTTCGGCCGTCATCGGGGGCTTCGAATGGTTTGTCGTGCGCCTGCCTGCCCATGCCGCCGTATTCCGCATGGGAGCCGCGATTTTCGCCGTGGCTGCGACGATTTTACCTCAGCCGGATCGCTTGATCACCGACTCGATGGAGAGAATGTGTGCCGCAACTCTCGGCCTTTGTATCGGATCGGCGTGTTTTTTGTTGCATGGCTTCGCCACCCGTTCCCCTGTGGAACGCATGCTAAAAGCATAAAATTAAGGAGCTTTTGTAGAGACGGCTCGGAATACGGCCACAGCATTTGAAAGAATGGAAACTTTGATCTCGAAGAATGGGCCGGAATTTGGGGGAATTTTCCAGCAGTTCACCGCTTTTGACGCCGAAGAATTAAACCCACTTTCCGGCACTTTTTTAAACTGATCATACATATAAAGGTTGTAAGATTCGTTCTGATTTGCAATTCTAACCCGGATAGTTAATTCCAACGGATTAGCTTTAGGGGCTTTGTCCGAGTTTTTCGAAATTGCAGGATTTTCAGCATTGGTATTTGTTGTAACCATTACCGGAATGGTAACCTTATCCCGATCGGCTACGCCCTTAATAGCAATGCCATAGTTCGCTCGTAGGCCAAGTTTGACTGAGTATATTGGTGATTTTGGATTATTAGCACTTGCACGGGACTGTTGAAACGAATCGAGGTAGTAACTGAAGTGATAAGGCGTGGATTCATCCGATGAATAAAGACCATTATCGCTGAAATGAATAACATCAGATTTAAAAGCTACTTCTCGATTACCTAAAAACGGTTGATCTGAACCGATTGCAAAGACGGGAACGATGTGATCGTAATCTTTATCCGGGGATGGAAGGTTATCTTCTCCAAAATCGGATTGGTTCTCAAAAACGCCTATGATAAC
>DGXZ01000003.1:4197-4803 GCA_002396485.1 Spartobacteria bacterium UBA5019 | reverse complement strand
CGTAAGGAAAATTGAGGCATAAATCTTCTTGTCGTCATTTAATTTTCTGCTACATTGCAGAAACTCATAAAAAAAGTCCCCCTCCCTTGGTTTTATTCCTCTTCACATTTTCCCCGAAAGTTTCCCTATGAACAAAACACCCACTACCTATCGCGTTGGCTCGCTGGTCTACACATCGCGTGCCCTGATGACAGTCATGTTCTGGATGCTACTGGGGGATTTATGCCTCCAAATCATGGAGCAGTTGCCGACATCCCTCGTGCCGCTGCAACTGCGCTGGGCGACAGCCTCGGATACCTTGATTGGATTTGTGAGCGGGAGCCTGCCGGCCGTATTGGGGATTTTATTAAATCCCATCATCGGCGTGCAGAGCGACCGGCATCGCGGGAGGCTCGGCAGACGGAGGCCGTTTTTGCTGGCAGCAACGCCACTTGTCATGGTGGCACTCCTGGGTCTTGGTTTTGCAAAGCCCATTTCGTCCTGGATATCCGGTATCGTAGGCGCAAATTCGGGGATTGCTCTGGAGATCGGCTGGATCAGCGGTTGCATGGTCGTCTTCGTGGTGGCGAACACCTACATCATGCAGGTCTATCAATTCCTCTTTGT
>DGXZ01000003.1:0-4046 GCA_002396485.1 Spartobacteria bacterium UBA5019 | reverse complement strand
TGCAGGTCTATCAATTCCTCTTTGTGGATGTGATTCCCGCCGAGGTGATGGGGAAATTCGTGGGATGTTACCGTGCCGTCGGTGCTCTGGGTGCGTTTGTGTTTCACCGGTATATGTTCGGCCATGCCGAGGACAGCACGGCTTTAATCTATCTTCTCTCAACACTACTCTATGGAGTCTCGTTTTTTCTCCTGGTCTGGAAGGTGAAGGAGGGCGACTATGAGGAGCCGCCGCCGAAGGAAAGCCTGGCCAAGACGACCAAAGCGTATTTCAGCGAGTGCTTCAGCAGTCCGTTTTATCTCAAAACCTATTCGCTGGCCTTTTGCTTCTGGAGCGCCGTGGTGCCGCTTTGGACATTTCTGGTTTTTTTCGGAACAAAGCCCGGGCAAGACATGGGCTACGCACCGACTCTGGGATTGAGCCTGGAAGCGTTCGGGCATGCGCGCGGATGGTGCTCGCTGGTGCAGGTGCCGATCTTTTTTCTGGTCGGTCCATTGGTGGATCGATTCCACCCGCTGCGTGTGGCCATGGTGGGAATGCTGCTCTCAAGTGTGACCTTTTTTGCAAACTTCTTTTTTGTCCATAGTGAGGGGACTTTCACCTTTTGGCTGATCACCAATTTCATCGCACAGGCGATCTACATGGGGGCCTATCTGGCCATTCTCCCGCGATTGCTTCCGCGTTCCAAATACGGTCAGTTTTTCACTGCGAACCAAATCTTCGGATTCGCCGGTGTGGCGCTGGCTCCAGTGCTCTGCGGCCGCCTTCTCGAATTCGTAAAAGACTATCGCTACATCTATGTCTGGTGCGGCGTTTGCACGCTGGGCGGATTCGTCATGTGCTTCTTCCTCTATAGGCACTGGATGCGTCTCGGTGGAGACCACGGATACAAGCCGCCTGGCTTTGAACAGGATTCCACGGCTACCGCAATCAAGTCTGCCCATTAAATTACCATGCAAACACCCAAAGCTGCCGTCGATACATTCGCTGCCATCGCCACCGAGTTGGTTTCGGATCGCCATGCCGGTTTGGAGTCTCCGAATCCCGCTCAAAAACCATCCAACCAGCTCCCTCTCCAAAAAGGCTTGTCGGAAAAGCCGCGTCCACTTGCCAATAAAATATCCACGCCGCAGGAACTGCGCGCCGAACTCGAGACCCTTCGTAAGCGCATGGCACCATTTCTTGAGAATCTGGCCCCCGAATCACCATACCGTCGGCCGATTCTTGAGGTGATGGATTTTCAGTGGCGTATTGAAACGCCACAAGACCGTGCCGAATTCGACTTGGTGCAGAAGGGCGGCGGCGAGTGGGAGAGTGTGAACATTCCACACTATGGCCCTCCGCTCGGACCCGCAGCCACGCTTTACCGGCAAGAGATTAATCTGCCAGAAGAGATGTTTTCCCGCGAGCGTCAGCTGCTCTGTTTTGATGCGGTGGACTACCGCTGTCAGGTTTATCTGAACGGTATCTGCCTCGGCGCACATGAGGGATTTTTTGAGGCGTTTGAATTCGATGTCACAGGCATCGCACGCCGCACTGGAAACGTCCTGCTGGTGCGGGTGGAAAATGATTTCACCATGCTCGGCCAGGCGTTTTCGGACGCCGATACGGATGGTGATAAAATCTATGCCGCCACCGGCCTCGGCTACGACGATCCCGAGGAGGGCTGGCATCATTGCCCTCCGGGCATGGGCATCTGGCAGGGTGTGCGTTTCGAGTCCCGTGCCAGACTCGCGATCACAGATCTTTTCTTGCGTCCGCTCCCCACACTGGATGCCGTCGAAATCCATGTGGAGATTCAAAATTCCGGCTCCAATCCACCGGAGAGCGCCACGCTCAGCGTGTCCATCCACGGCCGCAATTTTGAATGCCGTGTCCATGAAAACCACATCCACAGCGGAAATGGTCAGTGGGTCAGGGGATTCGGCGATCTGGACCACGGCACGCCGGAGTCGGAGCCTGCTCTCATGGGGCCGGGAAAAAACTATCTTTGCCTGACTCTGCCTGTTCCTGATGCCAAACTCTGGGATCTCGAGACGCCATGGCTCTATGAAGCCCAGGTTTCGCTCTTGGACGCTGCCGGCATTTTGCTCGACTCCGCAAGCCGCCAGTTTGGCATGCGCCACTTCGAGCAGGATGAAACCTCCACACCAAAAGGAAAATTCCGGCTCAACGGGCGCGAAATCCGGCTCCGCGGGGCAAACACAATGGGGAACCTCGACCTTTGCGTTTTTCGTAGCGACTTCGTCCAGCTTCACGACGATATCCTTCTCGCCAAGCTCACGAACCTGAATTTTCTCCGTCTCACCCAGCACCCCGTTCAACGCGAGGTTTACGAGGCCTGCGACCGACTGGGGCTGATGTTGCAAACCGACCTTCCGCTTTTTGGATCGATCCGCCGCAACCAATTTCACGAATGCGTGCGCCAAGCCGCCGCGATGGAGCGCCTTGTGCGCTCCCATCCCAGCAATGTGCTCGTTTCCTTTATCAACGAACCGTTCCCCGCCGCCCGCGCCAAGCCTCACCGGTTCATGCTCCGCGATGATATGGAGCTGTTTTTCGATGTGGCCTCCAAGTCTGTGCGCCGCGAAAACCCGGATCGCGTCATCAAGTGTGTGGATGGCGACTACGACCCGCCGGTGCCCGAGGGCATGCAAGACAACCACTGCTACTGCGGTTGGTATATCGGGCACGGCATCGACCTCGGTCGCCTCCACCACGGCGGTTGGATGCCTGTGAAGCCAGGTTGGCACTTCGGTTGCGGCGAATTCGGATCCGAGGGACTCGATTCCCTTGCAGTCATGGAGGCGCATTACCCTTCCGATTGGTTGCAGACAACCCAAGAGGGGGTCTGGAGTCCGTCCGTGATTCCAAAGGCCCAGTCGATGAATTTCCACTACCTCTGGTATCCCACACCGCAAACCCGTGATCAGTGGATTGAAGCCAGTCAACTCCACCAAGACTGGATTACGCGCCTCATGACGGAATCGTTCCGTCGCCTGCCAGGCATGAATACTTTTGCCATCCACCTCTTCATTGACGCCTGGCCGGCGGGTTGGATGAAGACCATCATGGATGTGAACCGCATTCCGAAAAAAGCGTGGTTCACATTCCGGGATGTTTTGTCGCCTGTCGCTATCTCGTTGCGCACAGACCGCTACTCGGGATTCGCGGGGGAATCGCTGCCAGTCGAGGTGTGGGTCTCAAACGATCAGGATCAAACACTCGATCACTGCAGCTTGGTTTACGAAATCACTCAAGAGGGCCAAGTCATAGCGAGTGGCAAAGCTCCGGCGCAAATTGCAAGCTGCACTCCATCCAGCCAGGGCGAGATAGCGGTTCATTTGCCGGATGTCCCATCCCGCACTTTGCTGAAGGTTTCGGCCTCACTGGTCGATACCACAGGAAATGCTATCCATGATTCGGAGATCACATTGGAAGTGTTTCCCAAATTCTCCCCAGTCTCTTCCAAAGTCTTCATATTTGGTGATGAGGCGCTTGGGGCTTCGATTCTGGGGGGCTTGGGTATGGAGAATTTTTCGGGGCCGTTGGAAGAAGCCGATGTTATTCTTATCGCAGACTCGGCAGCTTATTTGGCAAGACCTCAAAAAGTCGATGCGGCCGTCAAGCAAGGGGCCATGGCGGTTCTGCTCTCACTGCCTGTTGGTTCACATGTGATCGGTTCGCATTCACTGGAAGTCCGCATGGCCGGTATGGGACCTCGTCATTTCGTATCCTGTGACACGGGGCATTCGCTCGTGGATGGATTCAAAAGTGAGGATTTCAAATTCTGGTTCGACGAAAATCTCGGCCACGCCTCGCCTATACTTTCGACTGTCTTGGAGGCGGATGGGTGGTCGTCTATTCTTCAAAGTGGAGATGGGGGATGGGGGCGTCCGTGGGGCCCCGTTCCCGTTTCGGTCGAAAAATCCGACGGAGACGGATCCTGGCGCATTTGCCAAGTCGAACTTCCTAATCGCCTTCGCTCTAATCCCCCAGCAGCGATCTTTGCTCAAAGACTCGTCAGAAGATAACGTACTTAACTT
>DGXZ01000023.1:44786-45823 GCA_002396485.1 Spartobacteria bacterium UBA5019 | reverse complement strand
CAATTCAATAAAAAATATTTTTGCTTGAAGTGATTTTTTAAAATCAAATGGTATCCATAAATGACGAGTGCCTCCTTTGCCAATAAGCTAAATATTTTATTTATACTAATTGTTACTCTTGTTTGGGCTTGTCTTTATCTTCCAAACATTAGAACATCGCCGGCTTGGTATGGTGATGAAGGTCTCGCTCTAACAGCAGGTTTAAATCTCGCACATGGCATTCCGGTGCATGGATCTTTTTGGAACACTTTCTGGAATCCTTACGCACCTTATCAACCATTTTACGAATTTTGTATTGGTTGGGCGGCACGTTTGACTGGTGGCGATATTCTGGGAGCAAGGCTGGTTAATTCATTTTTTGCGTTAATCACAGCTTTAATAATTACTTTCTATGGACGAAGGGTGTTAGGATTTATCTTTTCCCTATGTGCTGCGTTGATATTCTTAACCTTCGAGCAGAGTGTCATCCACTTTCGTTGGATTTTTACCCATAATTTGATTGCATTAGGCTATGCTTTAGCATTTATAGGATTATCAGGCAATATTAAAACAAAATCCAATATAATAGCGGGTATAGGCTTAGGAATCTCAGCATTAGCGCTTCCGCTCAGTATCTATGGTCTAATTGCAGCAGCGTTATTGCGTATTCGACACCCTCGCAGTTGGTTGCCAGTTTGTGGACCTTATGTATTTGTCACATTCTCATCATTGGCATTGGGATTTGGTTTATATCCTAAACAAGGTTTCATTTGGTCTGACCTTGTCGAAACTTTCAGGTTCTATGTAGAAGCCAGTCGGGAAAATGGAGGCGGCTTTAAGTTCTTCGAGAATATTTCAAGATTCTTTTTACAAGATGCCTTTCATTCATTTGGCTTTTTAATGTTTTTGATATGTTTGAGAGGAAAGGCGTTTGCTATAGGCTTCGGAGGACTTTTGATTTCTTTTCTGCTCCTTCAAAACAGGCAAAATCTCACAGTATTTTACTATCAAGCCGTAATTCTCATTCCGCTGCTGGCTATGGCCTATGGCTATGGCCT
>DGXZ01000023.1:0-44584 GCA_002396485.1 Spartobacteria bacterium UBA5019 | reverse complement strand
CCTGAGAAAGATTTTCTTGATGGTTCGTAGGGCTGGATTTCAGTCGAAGATTTTTCTCCGCGTATCTATGAGCATCCCATTTATCATCGCAGGGTTTTCCTTTTTCACAATTTTGCCGAGCAGCTTGAAAGGAACTTTGAAAACACGAATTGATTTTTGGACAACGCAATCAAACCAAGAAGTGGAGTCTGCTGCTGATTGGATTAACTCGCGCACCACGCCTGAAGACTTGGTGATTTGCCATCAAAATATTGCTTGGCTATTGCATGCCCGGACAGCCGATTACCTACAAGCCGCAACATGGCAGGGCCTTTCCACATGGCCATTCAAAAGACCCTTGCGTAAAGATCAATTTCGATTCGAGCCTAAATTGGATGCTGCTAAATTCGCTGTAATTGCTGACATTGATCAACGCTGGACAATCAATCAGCCAAGCATTCTAAATCTAATTCAAATTTTCGAGTCTGAAAAATGGCCTCTTGTTTGGTCTGGGGCAAACTATAAGGTCCTCAAAAATCCCAGATTTGTTTCATCTCAAAATTCCACCGATTAAAAGTGCCTACAGAATTTTCAGTAATTTTTAGGCGAAATTTATTGCAGCAGGGCCGTGGGAAATCATATCAAATACGGATTCGTCTTTGATTTATCGGCTGCAATTTTTCCGGGCAGTTAGCTCAGCGGTAGAGCGGTAGTTTTACACACTATTGGTCGGGGGTTCGATCCCCTCACTGCCCATTTTTAATTTGTGCGTTGGCTTATGGAGGCTTCGGATTATTCGCCCATTTCACAAGCAGAGTTTCTTGACCTGCGAAAATTTCCGGCGCACCTTTTTTCAGAATGAACGCCATTGCCAGTCTCAAATCCTTGCGCGAAGCGGGACTCAGCGAAACCCAAGCAGAAGCAATTGTAACTGTGGTTGAGGAGCGTGAGGGCGACCTTGTTACCAAGGAATACCTCGACCACACGATTCGAGCCGAAATTTCCGAATTGGAAAATTGCGTGACTCAAAAACTCATTACTCTTGGAATAACTATTACCGGGGTGGTGCTGGCTGGGGTTTATTTCATGCTCAATTACGCTAAGCAGTAAAAATGGGGTGAAAAAAAACCCCGATATCCGCCGTTCGCTGCCGAAGTGGGGGTAGATCAGAAAACCGCGCGCAGAGACCTTCAGAAGCGGATTGAGAGGGGTGCGCGCCCGGATGGGATCGAACCATCGACAGCCGGTTTAGAAGACCGGTGCTCTATCCACTGAGCTACGGGCGCATTTGGAGTTTGGCGGCGCGGGGCCGATGGGGATTTGTTATCATGAGGTGGCGGTGGCGGCAAGTGCGGCACGATTTTCGCGGTGGCTTGGAGCGTGTGATTGGGTAGGGTACGGTGATGAGTGAGATGGATGAGATGCCGCGCGCACAGCGAATTTGGACGCAGGCGGATTGGATGGTCGGACTGGTTGCGGCCTTTGTGGCAGGGGTTGTTTATTATTGGACGGCAGCTCCGAATGTGACGCTATTGGACTCGGGGGAGTTTGTGGTGGCGGCACAGCATTTCGGCGTTCCGCATCCGACGGGGTATCCGCTCTGGACGCTGTTGGCATGGCTTTTCCAGCTTTTGCCGTTTGGGAATGCGGCTTGGGAGATCAACCTGTTCAGTGGATTTTGCGGGGCGCTGGCGACGGGTTTGTTGGCGATGCTTTTTTCGAGTTCCACGCGATGGATGCTTGGCGGGCAAGTGGCGCGTTGGCGGGGGCTGAACGCGGTGGTTTCGCTGACGGTGGCTTTGCTTTTTGCGTTCAGCGCGTCGATGTGGTCGCAGGCGGTGATCGCGGAGGTTTACACGCTGCATGCGTTGTTGATCGGGTTTTATCTGACTTCGCTCTATGTGTGGCTGCGGCGGCCGGAGAGTTTGTGGCTTCTTATGCTGCCGTTTTTTCTGCTGGCGATCTCGTTCAGTAACCACCAACTCAGCGTGGCGCTGGCTCCGCTACCTTTTCTGGTGGTGCTGCTCGTTCGGCGTGCGATTTTTTGGGATTTGGTGGTGGCAGGTGCGATGACGGTGCTGGTGGCGTATTTGGGGTTTGCGATCCTCTCGGGTGAGGTTCCTGTGCTGAAGACGGCGATCCGGTTTTTCTATTGTGTGATGGCTGGATTTGCCCTGCTTGTCGCGGTGCGGCGGATGCGGGTGGAGTGGCGCTTGGTGGCGTATCTGCCTTTTGTGGTGGCGCTGGGCTTGCTGCCGTATGCCTACATGCCGCTTGCGTCGTCGACGAATCCACCGATGAACTGGGCTTACACTCGCACGCCGGAGGGTTTCTTTTTTTCGTTCAACCGCTCTCAGTATGGCGGCAGTCTCACGCAGCAGAGCTTACGCTCGCTGGGGAAACTGATGGGAACTGCACCTGTTTCCTCGCCTCAGAATTCAGCGCCTCAGCCGGGCATGGCTCTGGCTGCAAGGGGCCTGCTGGCGCAGTTGCAGGACTGGGTTGGCTTTTTCTGGCTTCAACTGGGGAGGAGCTTCACGCCGCTTGGAGTGGTGGCCTATTTCGCGGCCTTGCTGGTGGTGTTGCGGCTGAAGGATGTGGCGGCGCGGACTTGGATTTATGTACTCGAAATCGCATTCGTGCTGGCGGCGATTTTGCAACCGGTGGCGGATGGTGCACAGACGGATGTGGGCGGTTGGTGGCTGCAGATGCCATATCATACCTACACGAATCTCATTTTTGCTTTGCTTGCGGGCTTGGGTTTCATGGCAGGTGCGTTGTGGTTCTGCTCGCGGGCACCGCGGTTGGCATGGATGCGCTACGCGATGCTGGCACTGCCATTGTGGCCTTTGTTTTTCAACTACGATGGCTGCACTCAGCGTGGACGGTGGTTCGGCTGGGATTTCGGGCATGATATGTTGAAAGACCTCCCTCGTGGGAGTGTGGTGCTGGGTGGAACAGACCCCGGTCGTTTTGTGCCGACCTACATGATTCTGGGTGAAAGCACCCAGGCTCCCGGCGTAAAGCGCGATCCCGAGTTTGACAGGCGGGATTTGTATATCATCACTCAAAACGGGGTGGGGGAGCCGCTCTACAGGAAGTATCTGGCGGATCATTACGGTGCGGAGCGCCCGAAGCCGAGAAATGCGTTTGAACGCTGGCTCGGACGAGCGGAGGCGTATCCAGAGAAGCCGCTTGTTTTTCCAACGCAGCAGGAAATCAATGACGCTGTTTCGAAGGAGATGGAAGCCTCAATGCCGAAGGGGGCGTTGGATCCCTCCCTGCCTCACAGTGTGGTGACACGGCTCATCTGGGAAAAAAACCGGGATGCGCATGAGTTTTTTGTGGAGGAGAGTTTTCCCATGGAGTGGTCCTATGACCATGCCGAGCCGCATGGGCTGCTCTATCGCATCAATAAGGAGCAGCTGAAGGAACTGCCGCCTGATCTCGTGCGGAAGGATTTTGATTTTTGGGATGCCTATGTGAGGAAGCTCAAGGGCAATCCCGAATACGCGAAAGACTACGATGCGCAGCGCTCGTTCTCGAAGCTGCGGGCCTCAACGGGAAATCTCTACCGGCATCGCAAAATGGACGCCGAGGCGGAGCGGGCCTACCGGCAGGCGCTCGAACTCTGGCAGGGCAATAGCGAAAGCCTTACCGCTCTCAATAGCATGCTCTGGGACCGCAGCGACTTCGATGGCGTGATGGCCATGCTCCAGCCGGCGCTGGATGCGGATCCGAACAACATTGGGCTTTGGCAGATGTTTTTCATCGCTGAGAAGCGTCAGGAACTTCAAGGCGCTATCGCAGCGGGGGAGAACGCTGTGGCCAAGCAGCCGGCGAGTGCGGCCGATGTGCAGAAGCTTCTGGAGCTTTACGCATCCGTCGGGGATACGAACAAGGTCACCGATTTGCTGGGAAATTCGATTCCCCTGCTTGCAAAGGATGCGGCCTTTTTAAGAGTGGCTGTGGAATATGGGGAAGCTGGTGGTTTGCCGGAATCCGAATTGTCTGCCGCAAAGGCTCTCGTGGCTGTGGAACCGGATGTCGCGGAGAACCAGTTTGCGCTTGCGCGTGCGGCTTTGCGCAATCGCAAGAACGAGGAGTTTTTTGCAGCGGCCCGTGCGGCCGTGGAGAAAGGCGGGTTGCCCATGCGCGAGGCTTTGGCGAAATCTGCAGAGTTTGACCCTGTGAGGAATGATCCCGAATTTCAGGCGATCCTTGGCCGCCACAACTAAATCCCGGGGATAGCTCGAATCAGGAGTTCCGCCATCTGCCCAGCTGCCTCGCGGCCGACAGCGTTGACGTCTTCATGCGAAAGGAGAGTGGGCGAGAGGCCTGCGGCCCAGTTGGTGAGGCAGGAAAAAGCTGCCACCTCCATGCCCAGGGCGCGCGCTTGGATGGCTTCGGGAACGGTGGACATCCCCACGGCATCGGCTCCTATCGCTTGAAGCATGCGGATTTCGGCGGGCGTTTCAAATTGCGGGCCAGCCATCGCGGCGTAAACGCCTTCGTGCAGCGTGAGTCTGGCCGCCTTGGCGGCTTCCTGAAAAAGATGCCGCAGCCTCAGGCTGTAAACCTCGGACATGTCGATGAAGTTTGGCCCACCGCGCAGAGGCGAGGTGCCAAGCAGGTTGACGTGGTCGCTGAGCATCATCCAAGTCCCGGGTTCGTAGGATTTGTTCAGTGTGCCTGCCGCATTGGTGAGGAGAAGTTTTTTGATTCCGATGGCATGCATGAGCTGGATGTTTTTCACGACATCATGCGCACTCCATCCTTCGTAGAGGTGCACGCGGCCTTCTGCGATAAGTAGCGGGCGCCCGGCGATGTTCGTCACAACGAACTTTCCGGCGTGGCCGGGCACGCCTGATGCGGGCAGTCCCTCGATGGCTCCGTATTCCACCGAAAAACCATGTGGAAGGCTTTTGACAAAGCCTCCAAGGCCGGACCCTAAGACGATTGCCGTTTCGGCTCCGCATTCTTGAAGTTCTCTGGGGATTTTCATGCTCTCAGCGCGCTCCGATGCCCAAGAGCACCGATGGAATCGTCCTCAGAACAATGTAGGCGTCGAGAAAGAGGGACCAGTTGTCGATGTATTCCAGATCCATTCGCACCCAGTCGGAGAAATTCACCACGGTATTTCGTCCCCGGACCTGCCACAGGCAGGTTAGGCCAGGCTTCATGCTGAGACGGCGGCGGTGGACGGTCTCTTCAAATTTTTTGACTTCATAGACCGGCAGGGGGCGCGGGCCGACGAGGCTCATATGGCCTCGCAGCACATTCACGAGCTGGGGAAATTCATCGATGCTCGTCCGCCTCAGGAATCTTCCGAGGGGCGTCACCCGGGGATCGTCTTGCATTTTGAATACTGGACCCTTCATTTCATTGAATGCCTGCAGTTCCAGCTTCTGCTTCTCGGCATCGACATACATCGTTCGGAATTTCCAAATTTCAAAAGGTGCGCCGTGCAGGCCAGAGCGCTGCTGACGGAACAAAGCGGGGCCGGGAGAGGTGATCTTGATGGCTGCAGCCACCACCAACAGAGCCGGGGCCAGAAGAATTAGGCCTGCCAAAGCACCGGCCCGATCGATGAGGCTCTTAAAAAACAGGGCCCATTGCGCAGCAGGCTTGCTCCGGAAAACGAGCATGGAGTGGGGGCCGAGAATCGAAAAGGTTGGCTTGGCAATGGATGTCGGAATGAATTCCATGCTCAGCCAGGCATCAACTCCCTCTGCTTCACAAGCTTCGATTGCCCTCTGCGCTTTTTCGAGATCCAGATGCTTGAAGGCAAGGATCACGCGGCCTACGGAGTGTTCGTGCAGGGAGGAAATAAAGTCTTCGATTGATCGGGAATCAAGATCGATGCGGTCCTCCACACGCATTTCCATTTTCTGAACCGGCGTGAGGCTCGCTATCAGCGAATCGATGCACTCCGGTTCGCCGGCCAGAATAACAGGCTCGCCGACTTTTCCAGCCCGCACTTTGAGGTGATAGTTCGCGATCTCCAACTGCTCCCGAAACATCAGAACGCAGGGCGCGAACAGGGCGAATAAAATCAGTACCGAGCGGCTTGGCACCTCCAGCCTGAGGAAAATCACCGCAGCGCTAAGAAGGACAAAGAGCCACATGCCTGCCATGGTGATCTTCTGCATGGAACGCCATGCAGTTTTTTCCTGCGGGTGGTTGTAAAACCCTTGGGCCTCCAAAAAAAACGGCGCGAATGGAATGATGACGGCAAGCATCCACACGAAGCTCGGGAAGGGGTCGATCTCAACGATTCCATCCAAAACAATCATCCTATTGTAGCGCAAAAAATGCGCGAACCAGAATGTGAGCGCTAGCAGAGCTGTATCGCAGACTTTCAGGAGTTGCAGATTGATTTCGTTGCGTTGAGCGAGCATGAAGGAAAGATGTCAACCAAGCCCCGCGCCTATGGCGAGCACGCAACAGATACGAGTGCCAAAACCAAACGCAATACCATAATTTCAACATTGAAAGCCGGAGCCGTGGTAGGAATCGTCGACTCTCCAGAGGCTGTGCGTAAGGCGTTGCGCATGGCAGTAGGTGCTGTTGATCTTCTCGAGTGGCGCGCGGATTGTCTCGGCGGAGCCATTCCGCATGCGAAGGTCCCTTGGATCGTAACCGCTCGGCATCCCTCCGAGGGCGGCAAAAATGCAATGTCTGCTGCAGCCAGGCGGGATATTCTTTCCAAGCTCTTGCCTCAAGCCAGTATCGTGGACATCGAGGTGCGTTCGTTGGCTTCTCTGCACCCGGTCGTTCGCCAAGCCAACGAATCTCGCATGCCGGTGCTTGCCTCATTCCACGATTTCAAAAAAACACCCTCCTTGGCGCGATTGCGTGAGGTGATTCGCCAAGCACAGGATCAAGGTGCCGATGCCGTAAAAATCGCCACACACACGGCCGTTCCTTCGGATGTCGCCCGCTTGCTGGATTTGTTTTCCAGCACCAGCCTGCCACTGGCCGTCATGGGTATGGGGCCGCTCGGAATGTCTTCACGCGTTCTCTTGGGGAACTGCGGGTCCGCCTTGAATTACGGCTGGTTGCACGCGCCCAATGTGCCCGGTCAGTGGGCCGCTAGGGAATTGGGTAAAATTTTGCGCCAGTGTTCAGGTCAAGATCTGCATTGACAAAATCCCTTCGTCCATTGAGTTTTTAACCCCCAATGTAACCCTCACCTTGGGTTTCAATATGGTGGTCGTAGCTCAATGGCAGAGCTCCAGGTTGTGGTCCTGGCTGTTGCGGGTTCGAGTCCCGTCGATCACCCCACTCCCGTCTTCTCCTGAATTATTCGCGTGATCCCCTGCCAGCGTTCTGGTTTTTTGTAGGTCACAATGGCCAGCAATTTTGGAACGTTATTTCGTATCTCCACTTGGGGTGAGTCTCATGGTGGTGGCGTGGGTGTGGTAATCGATGGATGCCCCCCGCGTCTTCCGCTTTCTGAGGAGGACATCCAGCCTGATCTCGACCGTCGCCGTCCCGGGCAGAGCGACATCGTCACGCCGCGCAAGGAAGAGGATGCCTGTAAAATCCTCTCCGGTGTTTTCCGTGGCGTGACACTGGGCACACCGATCTCGATTTTCGTGCCGAATACCGATGCCCGGCCCGAGGCCTACAGCGAGATGCAGACGCACTTCCGCCCGTCGCATGCCGATTTCACCTGCCAGTCGAAATACGGCGTCCGAAACTGGGAGGGTGGGGGGCGCTCTTCGGCGCGCGAGACGATTGGCCGTGTGGCTGCCGCTGCCGTTGCCAAAAAAGTCCTCAAGCTTCTATTTCCCGAAATCGAAATCCTCGCCTGGGTTTCGCGCATTCACGACATCGGATCTCAGGTCGATGCCGCCTCGGTGTCCATGTCATCCATTGAATCCAACGCGGTTCGTTGCCCGGACGCCCATGCGGCAGAGGCCATGATTGCGCGAATCAAAAAAATCCGCAGCGAGGGGAACAGCGTGGGCGGTTTGATCGATGCCACCGTGCGTGGGATGCCAGTCGGGCTTGGCGAGCCAGTCTTCGATCGCCTTGAGGCGGATCTTGCAAAAGCCATGCTCAGCTTGCCGGCAACGAAGGGCTTCGAGGTGGGCTCGGGTTTTGCAGGAACGCTTCTCACCGGTTTGGAACACAACGATCCCTATACACTCCGCGACGGCATGGTCCACACGACTTCAAATCGCTCGGGCGGCGTGCAAGGCGGCATCAGCAATGGCGAGCCACTGCTCTTCCGTGTGGCATTCAAGCCGACCGCCACCATTTCCAAACCGCAGGCCACCGTCACCACTTCCGGCGAAGAATCCACTCTCGCCGCGCGCGGCCGCCACGACCCCTGCGTCTTGCCGCGTGCGGTGGTCATGGTCGAGGCTATGACGGCTCTTGTGCTCGTGGATCACGCCTTGCGCCAACGCGCTCAAGATTGCCTGCCGAGGTAGCTATCAAGGCATGTCCGACCTTGGTTCTCCATTCTGGCAAAATGTCCTGCTCTACAGCGCGGCCGTTTTTATGCTTTGGGAAATCTACGCTGGCTGGCGGCGTGGACTCATTCGCGGGGGGCTGCATTTCGGGGCCTTTGTCGCTTCAGGCCTTCTCGGCATGCTGGTCGGACAGACAGTCGGCGCTGTCGTGGGTATCGTGCTTCCAGGGGTCGCCTTCCTTGCGGGATTGATCGCCGGCGGCGCTGTGGCCCTCCTCACACTCGGTGTCTGCCTCTTCCTTGGGGCAGTCCTTTTTAAGCGCACCTCGCAACAGCCCCCCGGACTCGTCCGGGGGTTGTTCGGAGCGGGCGGTGCTGTTTTCGGCCTGCTCACCGGCCTCTTTATTCTCTGGGGCGCGGTTTCGATCATTCGCACGTCCGGAGCCTTGGCCAAATCCGGCATGGCTGGTCAAAAATCCCAGGATGCCCCTGTTTCGGCCCGCACTTTTGCGATGCTCAAGGATTCTCTGGAAATGGGCCCCGTCGGCGACATTGTGGAGTCCATCGATATCCTCCCCTCCCAGGCTTACGAAAACATCACGCGTCTCGGGCAGTTGGCGAAAAACAAGGACGCCATGATGCGTTTTTTCGATGATCCGGGCGTTCAAGAAATCGTCACGCATCCCCGCATTCAGGCTTTGTTGCAGGATCCCATCGTCGTGCAATCGGCGGAGAATAAAAATTTCATCGCACTCATTCAGAGCCCTTCCATTGTGAATGCCGCCACCGATCCTTCGCTGCAGAAGCTCATCATGGATCTCGATCTCGAAAAAGCGCTCGATTACGCCATGCCGCCGAAGCAAAATCCGACCTCTCCGAAAAAGACACCATGACAGATTACATCGCCACCATCGGCCTCGAAGTTCACGTTCAGCTCAAGACCCGCAGCAAAATGTTCTGCTCCTGCGCGGTGGAATACGGCGCCGAGCCGAATACCAATGTCTGCCCGGTCTGCCTCGGCATGCCCGGTGCCCTGCCTGTCATGAACGAGGAGGCCCTCAAGCTCACCGCGCTCGCCGGCCTCATGCTGGGATGCGAGATCGGACCGGTCTGCAAATTTGACCGGAAAAACTATTTCTATCCTGACATGCCGAAGAACTACCAGATCAGCCAATACGATCTGCCCTTCTGTCTCGGCGGCACCGTTCCGCTCCACGACCTCGCCTATCCGAAGGACGCCCAGAAAAACATCGCCACAAAGGATAAAAACATCCGCCTCGTCCGCATCCATCTCGAGGAGGATGTCGCCAAGAGCTTCCACATGGAGACCGCCACCGGCATCGACTTCAACCGTGCCGGCACACCGTTGCTCGAAATCGTCGGCGAACCCGATATTTCCTCACCCGAAGAGGCCTTTGCCTACCTCACCGTTCTTCAGCAGGTCATGATTTACGGTGGCATCAGTGATGCCGATATGGAGAAAGGCCAGCTCCGCTGCGATGTCAACGTATCGGTCCGTCCCGTCGGAACCGAAAAATACGGCACCAAGATCGAGGTGAAAAATCTCAACTCCATCTCCGGCGTCCGCCGCGCTCTCGCCTTCGAGATTCCCCGCCAGATCGAAGCCCTTCGCGGTGGCGCTACGCTCCAGCAGGAAACCCGGCGCTGGGACGATACTCGCGGCGAGACGACCCTCATGCGCATCAAGGAAAGTGCGCACGACTACCGCTACTTCCCCGACCCCGATCTTCTTCCAGTAAAAACCGCCTCGCTCGTCGAAGCCGCCCGCGCCCGCAAGCCCGAGCTCCCGTGGGAAAAACGCGCCCGCTTCGTCAGTGAATTCGGCGTGAGCGATTACGATGCCTCCGTGCTTGCGAACGACCTCGCTGTCGCCTCTTACTTCGAGACCGCCGCCCGAGGTGCGAAGAAGCCCAAAAATGTTGCCAATTGGATTCTCAACGACCTCCAGAGCGCCATTTCATCCGCCTCCGTTGGCATCGCCGAGTGTCCAGTCGCCCCCCATGCCCTCGACGAACTCGTGAACCTCATCGACTCCGGAGCCATCAATTCCAAACAGGGCAAGGAAGTCTTCGCCGAGATGTTCAGCACGGGAAAGTCCGCCGCCACCATCGTTGAGGAAAAAGGCCTCAGGCAGGAAAGCGATACCGGCGCCATCGAAGTCTTCGTCGATCAAGCCATCGCCGCCAATCCAGGCCCCGTAGCCGATTACAAGGCAGGCAAAGTATCAGCTCTGAACTTCCTCAAAGGCCAAGTCATGAAACTCTCCAAAGGCAAAGCCAACCCAGCTCTTGCCGGAGAGATTCTGGAGAAAAAACTCTCGTGATTCAAAAGGCAGGCGCCTCTATCTTGGGGGCAAGCGCACTCGCTTTCGAAACAAGCAGAGGGTGGAGTTTTCAGTTTTTAGTTTTCAGTGTCGCCGCCTTAGCCGCATCGCCGCCTTCGTTCGCAGGATGGGTGTCTGTGCCCTTTTCCCATGATTGATCAATGGACAGTCTGGATGCGCGAAGCCATGCTCTGGATCGAGCAAACCGGTCCCGTCGGCTGGATTTGGTTTGTCATTCTCTACACACTGTCCTGTGTGCTCTTCCTGCCCGGTTCCGTGCTGAGCTTTGGCGCGGGTGCAGTTTATGGATTCTGGGGAGCCACGTTCCTCGTTTCCGTGGCCTCAGTCGGTGGTGCGCTCGCAAATTTCCTTTCCACCCGCTACCTGCTGCGAGGCTGGATGGAGCGCCGCTTCGCCAAGAGTAAAAAATTCCACGCCCTCAACCATGTCGCCACCAAGGATGCCTGGCGAATGATCATCCTCACCCGCATTTCACCCATCCTGCCCCACAGCCTTGTGAGTTGTGCCTTCGGCCTCTCGCGAATCAATTTCTGGCGCTACATCATCGCCTCATGGGTTGGTTTTATGCCGATCAGCGCCGCCTATGCCTACAGCGGGGCGGTCATCGGCGCCGCTGCCAAAGGCGGCATCAACCAAGGCCCGTGGGCCTGGGCACTCTACGCCCTCGAGCTCGCCTTCACCATTGCTGTCACCATCTGGATCACCCGTGCCGCACAAAAAGCCCTCCGCGCCGTCGCCCCAGAAGTCGTTGAAGAAGAAAAAAACAGCACCCCCTGAAAAAGCCTCTGAGCCGCACGGGCAGGGAATCTGGCGTGTGTCCGCAAAGCTGCTCAACCAGAGCGGCATCTTGCGTCCGGCTTCGCCGCAAATATCAGGAATGGTTCCTCGAATCGCTCCGCCTACTAATCAATTTTTTATAGGCCTCATTCCGCTCATTAAAGGAGCAAGATAGTGGAATGTTTTTTTGACCGTGGGCTGCGCTCTCCGATAGCACAGCACTGTGGATAGCGGAGATTTGATTTTGGGGTGGCAAAAAACTCAAAGCTCGAAGGGTTTTTTTGTTGTCAATAAAACCTACGTTAAGGGGCAAAAATGGGAATCTGCAGGCGATTTTCTACCATTCGAAGAACCTTTACGTTTTGTTACGTAACCCGCTTATTAAGAGAATGGTGGGCAGAACTGGATTCGAACCAGTGAAGGCGTAAGCCAGCGGATTTACAGTCCGCCCCGTTTGGCCACTTCGGTATCTACCCTTTTTTCCTTCGCTTGGCTTATCTTGTGGATGAGGCCTGATCGCGAGGGGTGAGAACAATGGATTTAATTGTGATTTTGGGCAAGGGAAAATCGTTGCTGTTTGTAGGGGCCTTGCTGATTTCTTCGAGAGTGTCGAGGCCTTCTAGGACCGTGCCGAAGACGGTGTATTGGCCATTGAGCTTGGGCAGTGGCTGGAGGCAGACATAGAATTGGCTGCCGTTGGAATTTTTTGCGGGGTTGATTTTGTCGGGGAGGCGGGCCATGGCGACGGCGCCTTTGTCGTGTTTGAGGCGGATTTCTGCGGGAAGTGTGTAGCCGGGTCCACCGGTGCCGGTGGTATCGGTTTGCCCGTGGCGGCTGGCGGGGTCACCGGTTTGGATGAACGAGCCGGGGAAGACGCGGAAGAAGCGTTGGCCGTTGTAGAATTTTTTTGTGATGAGTTTTTTAAAATTCTCGACGGTGTAGGGTGCGGAGTCGTCGTAGAGGCCGATGGTCACTTGGCGCGGTTGTTTTTCCTTGGGGAATTGGATTTGCAGGACGGCGACATCCGGGCCGAGTGTGGCGGCGTGGGCGGTGGTGGCGCAGAGGAGCGCGGCGAGCGTGAGGGCGATGAAGGATTTCATAGGATCGGGAATACGCGGCGTTCGACTTCGCCGAGCGGGCGGCTTTGCTCATCGGTGACGCCAAAGCGCTCAAGGTCTTCGAACTGGCGGTTGAGATAACCGAGGGCGGCCGTTTGTGCGATGTCAAAATGCGGGGCGGCGCTGGTGAGTTGTCCGGCGGTGGTATCTGGCTGGCCGATGGGATGAAGACGGGCTGGTAGGGCGAGGTTGGCGGGTAGGGTGCCGACGAAGCCGTGGAGGCGCTTATTCACGCGGCCAACGCTTTTGAGGCGGGAAACGGTTTCCTGGCCGACATAGCAGCCTTTGTCAAAATCGACGGCGGTGTCTTCGAGGCGGGCTTCCTGCGGCAGGGTGTCTTCGGTGATTTCGATGCCCCATGCGGGTTGGCCATGGATGATGCGGAGGAGGGCGAGTTGCGCGGGCGTGGCGGCAGTGAGCTGAGAGGGTTTTTCGGCTGTGTCGAAACCGGGCAGGCCGGTGCGGTTGATGTGGAGGGCTCCGGCGGGGGTGGCGATGCCGAAGATGTGGTGCAATGGCGACGGCGCGGATACCGGCTCAAGGAGGGCGTCGTCCGCTATGAGATAGCGCTCGAGGCGTGCCTGAACGGCGTTGGCGAGCGCTTCGTCGCATTCGATGAAAAGATGGTCTCCATCGCGCCAGATTTGCACGAGGGCGCAGAGTTTACCTTTGGCTGTGAGGAGGCAGGCAGGGCGCGCGGTAAGAGGATTGAGGCGCGTGATGTCTATGCTCACTTGGCCATTCAGGTAGCGTGTGGCATCGGGGCCGCTGAGCTGGAAGCGGGTGCGGCCTTGGACCTCCAAAAAACCTGATGCGGGCGAGGGGGTCATTTTTGCCTGCGGAGGAGTCCCCAGAGGTTTTTGAGTCCGGCGGGTTCGTGCGCGGCGTCATCTGCCGAGACGGATGCGGAGGTGCCTGGCGCGGACGTTTCGGGGAGCGTGTGGCCCTTGCCGGGAAAGTCGTAAAAGCGGGAAATGACGGAGAAATCCTCGTCGCCCCAGCCGCGTTGGAGACCCGCCATGGCGATACCTGCGAAGGCGCCAGCGGCGGGGAGTTCGATGTCTTTTTCTTCAGCCATCGCGAGGCCGATCTGGACATCCTTGAACATGTTTTTGAGTGAGAAGCGGGGGTCGAAGTCGGCTCCAAGCATGCAGGGGAGCTTGAGGTCGATCACGCCAGAGCGGGCGACGTTGTTCTCGAGAGCGAGGGGGAGTTTGTGGAGTTCCACGCCGTATCGGTCGAGGAGTGCAAGGGCCTCGGTGAGGGATGCAACGGCGTTGGCGGAGATGAGGTTGGTGGCGACTTTGACGACCGACGCGTGGCCGATGTCGCCGATTTCCAGAATTTGCTTCGAAGAGGCTTCGAGCTGTGGACGCACGCGCTCGAGTGCCTGCGGGTCGCCGCCGATGTAGTAAACAAGCTGACCTGCGGCGGCGGCATCCCTGCTGCCGGTGAAGGGGGCGTCCAGAAAGGTGGCGTGTTTTTCCGCAACAATTCCTGCGGCGGTGAGTGTGTCTGTGGGGGAGACCGTGGCGTGGTTCAGAATGATATGCTCGGGTGTCAGGGCCGGAAGCATGGCTCGGAGCACGGAATGCAGGGCTTCGCCGTTTGAGACGAAGATTTGGATGTGCCGGGCGGCCTCGGCGATTTCAGCGGGGCCGCTGAGGAAGTTTGGCTCTGGCCGCACGGTGCGGTTCCAGAGCCAGACTTGATTCCCTGCGCGCCGCAGGCAGGCGGCAACCCGGCTTCCAATGATGCCAAGTCCGATGACGCCTGCTGCGGGTTTTCCCGGTATCTGCTCCATGCGGGCTTTAGCTGGCCGCAGGCAGGAAGGTCTCGATCTTGGCGGATTCCTTGAGCTTGTTCAGCACGGCCTGAACGGCTTCACGCTGGTTGGTGGATTTGAGGTAGGAGACAACTTGTTCCTTGACTTGATCAAACGGCAAGGTGCCTGCTGCTTTTTTGTCGGTGACCTTGATGACATGCCAGCCAAACTGGGATTTCACAGGCTTGCTGATATCGCCGACTTTCTGGGCAAATGCAGCTTCTGCGAATTCGGGAACCATGCGGTCTTTCGGGAAAAAGCCGAGGTCTCCACCGGACTCGGAGGCGCCGGGTTCTTCGGAGAGTTCCTTGGCGAGCTTGGTGAAGTCCTCGCCTGCAGCGGCGCGTTCAGCGGCCTTTGCGGCAGCTTCTTCCTTCTGCTTTACGACATCCGCCGAGGCGTCCGGATCAACCATGAAAAGGATGTGGCTGGCTTTGACGGTTTCAGGTTGTTCGAATTCCTTGACGTTGGATTCGTAAAAGGTCTTGGCTTGTTCATCGGTGACTTCGGTGGTTTTCACTTGGGATTTCATCCAACGGCTTTGTTGCAGGCCGGTGCGGATGTTTTCCTTCAGCTTGTCCGGGGTCATACCGACTTGGGCGATTTGATCTTGGAACGCCTTGTCATCGGGGAACTGGCCCTTGATTTTGGCGAGTTCGGCATCGACATCGGCATCGCTGACTTTCTCTGTGGAGGCTGCCTCGGCCACCAACTTGTCCATGATCAAATCTTGGAGGAGTTGGGTGTAGCCGCCGAGTTGTTGTTGGGCGTTAAGATCCGCGATCTTGGCACCCGAGGCTTGGAGTGCGGCATTGAAGAGTTCCTGGAGTTGTTGCTTGGTGATGTTTTGTCCATTCACTGTGGCAACGAGCTCGGGGAGTTCGATGGGTTTGTTGTCAGCTGGAGCAGGGGCCGCAGTATCGGCGGAGACGGATGCGTCAACTCCTGCCTCCTTGAGCTTCGTGACGACAGCTTGTGCGGCGGGGTCAACAGCCGGCGTGGCTTCAGCCTGGGGCTTGGGTTCGGCGGGCGTTGGAGGCTTGCAAGCGGGGAGTGCAAGCAGGCCTGCGGCCAGAAGAGGGATAAATGTGGCTTTTGTAGATTTAGAACGTGTCATGTGTTAAATATGAAATCCTCTCATCGCATGGATGGAAGGGGATTGCCAGTGGAAATTGGCGAGATCTGTGAGGCTTTGCCCAAGAAAGCGCGCTCGGGGCCAACTGCGGATAGGCGATGGAAACCGCGCCAGAGGTTTTAGCGTTGAGGAATGCCGCCGCATACTCCATGTTTTGTCTCTGAAATGAAAACCATCATCCTATCCTTCGTGTTCTTGTGCGCCTCAATTGTCGCTGGCCTCAGCCAGGCTTCGCTTGCACCGCTGCCGCCAGACGGATTCGTCACCTTGGAACAAATCGTGAATGATTTCGCGACATCGGAAACCCAAGCGCTCCAGAAATACAATGGTATGCGCATCTGCGTTTACGGCCGTGTAGGGCAGGTCACCCAGTCCGATGACGAGGAGGGCGATCCGCTCACCGCTTACATGCAGCTACCTGCCCGCACCACTCCGGATGTGAAGGCCGTCTTCTCTGCGGATTTTATTCCCTCCTCCGTCGTGACGGTGGCGGATGACGATACAAAGGCCACGGTTTACCACGCCGACTGGAACGGCAATCTCTCGAATGCCACATCGTTCATCGTTGAGGGTGAAAATGTCGCGGTGCGCGGGACGTTCGACAACTTTGTCGCGGGGGACATCATTTTAAAAAACAGCTTCAAGCTCTCACCGGAAGACTTGCAAAAGAAGCTCGCCGAGCACGGCCTCCCGACCCAGTAATTTGAGCGACTTCGTTTATCCAAAAACCTACGACGTCATCGTCATTGGGGCTGGTCATGCAGGTATCGAAGCCGCGATGGCTTCCGCACGGTTGGGGTGCGAGACACTCCTGCTCACTCAAAATGCTGACACCGTGGGGCAGATGTCCTGTAACCCGGCGATCGGAGGTTTGGCCAAGGGCCACATGGTACGTGAGATCGATGCCCTTGGGGGCGCGATGGGTTTGAACACCGACGCGACCGGCATTCAGTTTCGCATGCTGAATGCCACCAAGGGCCCGAGCGTTCGCGCACCGCGAGCGCAGTGCGACAAGAAAGCTTATCAGTTCCGCATGAAGGCGCTCCTCGAGCGCCAACCGCGTCTTGATATGAAGCAGGGAAATGTCACGCGACTCGTGGTGGGGGGAAACGGCGTCGAGGGTGTGGAGACCAATCTCGGCTTGCGCTTCAATGGCGGCGCAGTCGTGGTTACGACTGGCACATTCATGCGCGGCCTGCTCCATGTCGGGCTGCGAAACCAGACCGGCGGCCGACTTGGCGATGCCGTTTCGACATTTAGTGACTGCCTGCGCGAACTCGGTTTCGAGGTCGAGCGCTTCAAGACCGGTACGCCATGCCGGCTTCTTGCGAAGAGTATCGATTTTTCCCAATGCGAGGCCCAGCAGGGCGATGAACCGCCGCCACTCTTCAGCTACCTCGCGGACACGCTCGTCCGCGGCGTGGATGACCTCCACACACTCAACGAATGGCGGGACGGCGCATTCCACGCGCGCCAGATTTGTTGCTGGATCACCTACACCAACGAAACCACGCATGAAATCATTCGCTCGAACCTGGATAAATCGCCGCTCTACTCGGGCGTGATCGAAGGGGTAGGACCCCGCTACTGCCCGAGCATCGAGGATAAAGTCGTCAAGTTTTCCGAGAAGAATCAGCACCAGCTTTTTCTGGAGCCGGAAGGTCGCCACACCGATGAGATCTATGTCAATGGCGTTTCGACGAGCCTTCCCTTCGAGGTCCAATACAAATTCATCCGCAGTGTGCGTGGCCTTGAAAATGCGGAAATCCTGCGGCCTGGCTATGCGGTGGAGTATGATTACTGTCCACCGACCCAGCTCCACACCACGCTCGAAACAAAGCGCCTGCCGGGACTCTACTTCGCCGGGCAGATCAATGGCACATCAGGTTACGAAGAAGCCGCTGCGCAGGGGCTCATCGCCGGTGCCAACGCCGCTCTGAAGAGTCTCAAGCGGCCGCCACTCACCATAGGCCGGCACGAAGCTTACATTGGCGTTATGCTCGATGACCTTGTGACGCGAGGCACGCCCGAGCCCTACCGCATGTTCACAAGCCGCGCGGAATACCGTCTCCTGCTGCGGCAGGACAATGCGGACCTGCGCCTCACCGGCAAGGCCATTGAGTCTGGCCTGGTGGATGGCGAGCGCGCCTCGCGCTTCGCACAAAAACAAAGCCAGCTCAGCGCACTGAAAAGCCGACTGAACGAATACAAAATCGACACGGTTCCGCTCGAACGCTGGCTGAAGCGCCCGGAGAATTCCTGGTCAACCGTGCCAGAGAAAATCCGCTTGCAGTTTCCACAACCCGTCTGGGAGCAGGTCGAGACCGATCTGAAATACGCCGGCTACATAACGCGCCAGGAGGAGCAAATCGCCCGCACCGTACGCCACGAAGGCAAAGCCATTCCGGACTGGGTCGATTTCACAAAGATCAACGGACTTCGCACCGAGGCCGTTCAGAAGCTCGGCAGCGTGCGTCCCGAGACGCTCGGCCAGGCCGCCCGCCTCAGCGGCGTGACGCCGGCTGACATCGCGCTGCTCGGCGTATGGATCACACGCGGCTCAGAAAAAGCACCCATCACATGAAAACGCTCAATCGCATCGATACGAAATTTGAAACCCTCCGCGCCGCCGGTCAGTGTGGCTTCATCGCTTATATTACTGCGGGCGATCCGGATTTGAAATCCACCACCGCACTTGTTGCTGCTCTCGAGCAATCTGGGGTGGACATCGTCGAGTTGGGCATTCCCTTTTCGGATCCCTTGGCGGATGGCGCGACCATCCAAGCCGCATCGGGCCGTGCGCTCGATGCTGGCGCCACTGTGGCCGGCGTTCTCGATGCCGTGCGAGAGATTCGCCAAAGCTCCGAGGTTCCCATCGTTCTCTTCACCTACCTGAATCCTGTCTATGTTTACGGATTCGATCGGTTCCATGCGGATGCCGCCGCCGCCGGTGCCGATGGGCTCTTGATCCTCGACCTGCCGCCCGATGAGGCCGCACGCAATGCCGAGTTGATGAAATCCCACGGGCTTCTCTCGATCCGTCTCATCGCGCCTACGACTCCGCCTGGGCGCATGGAACTCATAGCCAAGTCGGCGGAGGGTTTCATTTACTATGTCTCGCGCGAGGGTGTGACCGGCGAGCAGACGAGTCTCTCGGCCGACATTGCCTCGCAGGTGGCCGAAATCAAAAAACACACCAGGCTGCCTGTCGCGGTCGGCTTCGGCATTTCCACGCCGGAACAAGCCGCTGAAGTCGCGAAGGAATCCGATGCCGTCGTGGTGGGCAGCGCCATCGTGCGCCGCATCGGCGAGCATGGGAAATCCGCTGATCTGATCCAGAAGGTCGCGCAGTTTGTCACGCCCATCGCAGCCGCGGTAAAAAAAGCCGCTGCTTGATGAATCCCGCTCCGGTGAATGGCCCGTCGAAGGTCCCTTTCACGGGATGCGATGCCTTTTTTCTCGCTCTCGAGGACCTCATGGCCGTCGGCGGTCAGGGGCGGCACGTTGGCCTCACCATTCTCGAACTTGGAGCAGGCTTTGATATCTCCGCGCTGCGCGACGCTGTGCGCCGTTTCTCGCTCTCGCATCCATTGCTTCATGCGAAGCTTTGCCGCTCTTGGTTTCTTGGTGTGCCATTCTGGAGAACTCCGAAAACACTTTTGCCCGATGGAGTGCCCATCTTTGAGCAGCCCCCCAATACGGACCGGGATTCTTTTTGCGAAAAGCTTCTAGGGGCCGGAGGTAGATGCTTTTTAGAAATTCACATCCTTCGTTTCGGAGACAAAACCACGCTCCTGGCGAAATGGTCCCACCTGCTCTTCGATGGGCGCGGAGCTGAACTGGCTTTGCAGGAGATCGCTCGCCTCGCGCGGAGTCCACGAGAGAGCTCCAGGGGCGTCGCCTCTTGGGGAATAGCCTTTCCACCCCCGCCGGGCCTCTTTGCGCGCTGGGCTGGCACGCGTGTCTTCGTGCGGAGGCATTATGAAATGAAGCCATCGGATTTTAGCTCCCTCGGTGGGCCTTCTCCCAAGTGCGGCGCGCCGGGATTTCGGCTGCTGCGATTTTCAACAGAGGAGACAGCTCTGATGCGAGAGCGGGCCGCTCGGCTTACGGGCGGGATTTTTCAGATGCCGTTTTTTTTCGCTGCTGCTGCGAGGGCTCATGCAGCGGTGTTCAAGGCACGGGGTCAGCGCCCGCCCTGCTTTGTGAGTCCAGTGCCAGTGCAGGCCCGAAAGCCCAAAGCAAGGCATCCGATTTTTCAAAACCAAGTCACCGTTCTCCATTTCAAACTCAATGCTCCAGACGTGGATGATCTGGAAAAATCCACTACCGCCATCCATGCCCAATTTGAAGCGGCCGTCCGCAGCGGACTCGAAACCTCATCCGCTACGATGCTTTGGTGGATGCGCCGCCTGCCGACAGCGATCTACCGCCGTTTCCTCCAGAAGGACACTGCGGGCGAAATCGTCTCTTTCTTTCAATCCCACACCGGCGACTTCCTGCCAGGTTTGAGCGATATCTGCGGAGCACACATTACAAATGGCTGGCACATTCCCTCCGTATCCCAACCACCCGGCAGTGGCATTTTTTTCAGCGAGCGAGACGGGCGACTTTCTACAACGATCTCATGGCGCGAGAAATCACTCACTGCGGCCGAGGTGGATGCGATGGAATTCAGCCTTCGCTGTGATCTTTTGGGGGCGGCCAATTCAAACACTCGACGGGATTGACCAGAAGAGAGTTTGGTGTTTTAGTTGCGTTCTCAAATGGGTGAGGTGGCTGAGTGGTCGAAAGCAGCGCTTTGCTAAAGCGCCGTAGTCCAAAAGGCTACCGAGGGTTCGAATCCCTCCCTCACCGCCATTTTCCTCTTGCCTCCGGTCCTTGGCGTCACTCTTTCAAAATGATGCCCGCCTGACCTCAGGAGTAACGATTTTTTAAAATCCCCTAAAAAAAGCGCCCAGCGTGGCAGTGAGTTTTTCATGGGGGCTCAAAGAGATGCGCTTTTGAAGGACGGGAAAATTTCCGCGTTCCATACGATCGAGGATTTTTTGGTAAACGGCGCTCATGATGCGCGCGGGCAGGAGTCGATTGAAGTCGGCCCGTGGAGGAATCGCCGCCGCGAAGCGTGCCCGCGCCTGCGCAGCCTCGTGGCGCATGAGGGCTTTGAATCGAGCGCTATCTTGCCGATTGAGGATTTCCTCTTCGCTCACGCCGAAGCGGGCAAGGTCATCCTGCGGCAGATAAACCCTGCCCTGGCCGGCATCCTCTCCGATGTCGCGCAGGATATTTGTGAGTTGCAGGGCGTGGCCAAGGTGCACGGCATAGGTTTCGCTTTGGGGATCTTGGCAACCGAAGATTTTTATCGAAACCAATCCCACCGCACAGGCAACACGCCAGCAGTAGAGTTCCAAGTCGGCAAGGTTCTGGAATCGACGCGTCTCGATATCCGAGGCGCAGCCTTTGACGATCTCGGCAAAAAGTGAGCGGTCGATGGAATGCCGAACGACAAGGCTCTCCAAATCCGGAGGGAGTCCGTTCTCCACAGCGGCAAGCCATGCCTCAAGATGCTTGTGTTTTTCACCAACTGCGAGGCCGGGTTGGTCCGCGATGTCATCCACCGTGTGGCAGAAGCGGTAAAAAAGCATGGCATCGCTCCGGCGCGCGCGAGGCAGGCAGCGAAGGGCAAAGGCCAGGTTGGATGACTTGGCGCTGGATGCGGGAAGAAGCTCCAGCGGTTTCATGGCGCTTTGGAGCGGTCCAGCAGCGATGTCATTTCGACAACATGGTCAGAAAACGGCAGCACATCGGCTTTGTTGCCGTTCCACAGCACGGTGGTTCCACGCTCGTCCGCCAGACGGCGGGCAAGGGGCAGCAAAAGGGGATTCGGTGGAGAAACGGCGATCAACACGGGCGGAGAGTGCACGATCGCCCTCGCAAAAGCGACACGCCAGTGCACGGAATCATGAAGTTCGCCGGCCGGAACCGCATTCAACTCGGGGATGCCAACGAACTCCAGCGCCGCGAGCGTCGATTCCTGGACTCCGTGCTGCCCGCAAATTCGCAAAAACGGCATAGCCACGTTTTCCGCCACGGTGAAGGATGGCAGCAAATGGGGATGGGTGAAAAGAAATCCAAACGATGTATCCCGAAGTTTTGCGGAACTACGCTCGGACATTTCCGATACCTCTTGATCGAATAAAACAAGACTCCCGCTTTCTGGTCTTTCGATCAGGCCAAGAATACTCAGCAGCAGCTCCTTGGCTGCGGTATCTGAACCACAGAATCCCGTGATGTCTCCACTCTCGAAAGAGGCCGAGAAACCCTCAATCACCCCGTGCCTGGAGGCATTCGTAGTGGAGCGGCGGCAGGTGATGTTCTGGCAGCGGAGGGGGCTCATGGACCTTGCTGCACATTGACACTGGAAAGGTCACGTCAGCAATACGGAAAAGCACTCTGCCGGGGCTTTTCCTCCTGCCCGGGGACGCACCGCGCTGTGAGGCGCGGAAACGTCCGCCGGAGCTTTGGGGAGAACTATCTCGCGTGCTGAACCCGAACGCGGCGGGCGCGTCCGTTTTCGCGGATTACCACGCGACCACTGTCCAGGAGATCGACCATGGCGGCGATCGTCTCACGACTGTTGCGGGCGCACGATCCCACGATGGAGATCAGTTCGCCGAGGGAGTATTTGGTGCGGTTGATTTTTTTATAGATGTTTTTCATGGCAGTTTCTATTTGCCGTATTTGACAGCATGTATGATGCCAGTGTTCAAAAAATTTCTTCCTCCCTGCTGAAATCGTCCTTGTCGCCTACAGAAGCCGATTTTTTCTACCTCGTACGCTAAAATAGCAGGAAGGCCGCTGTGAAGTAGGCGGCAAAAATTGCCACAGCGAGGACCACGCCAGTCACACGGGCAGTCATTTCAGAGAACGGCCCCTTGCTGACATGCAGACACAGGGCGGCAAAAGCTACCCATGCCAGCGGCATGGCAAAAAGCCACAGGCTTTGGGTGGCCATCCATACGGAAAAGGCGGGAAATGTCTCCGCGACATTCGTGGCATAGCCGGCCGCTTTGAGCAGCACATTGACTGAGAGTATGCCGAGCGAAATGAAGACGAATTGAGTGAGTGCGATGGAAAGAATCATAAGCCGGAGTGGAGGGCGCGGCGCATTTCCTCAAGGGGCGCGGCGCGGTTGAACCAGATTTCAAAGGAGAGTGCGCCCTGGTGGAGAAGCATGCCCAGGCCGTTGGCGCAGCGTGCGCCTGCTGCAGCCGCATCTTCGAGCAGTCGCGATGTTCCGCCTGCATAAACGGTGTCGTAAACGAGGAGATTCGCGGTTAGCAAAGCCGGCGAAATCGCCGGGGGGTCCGTGCGTTTCATCCCGAGCGAAGTCGCATTGATGAGAATGTCGGCATTTTCCAACTCGCGCCGCAGGGCGTCGTCGTCGAACGGGATCGCTACAATGCGCTCCGCCGGGCCGCTCAGCTTCTCGCTCTGAAAAAATGGAGTCAATTCGTCAGCCAGCGGGCGGATTTTTTCCAAGGTGCGGTTCACCAGCACCAGCCGCTCGCAGCGTTCCATGGCACATTGAACGGCGATGGCGCGTCCAGCTCCGCCGCCCGCACCCAGCAAGACCACACGCAGGTCGCGCAAATCAACGCTGAATTCCTCGCGGATCGCCCGCACCAGGCCAGGACCGTCGGTGTTGAAGCCGATGAGCTTTTCGCCGTTCACCACAATCGTGTTTACGCTCCCCGAAGCGTGCGCGTAGGCATCAGCTTCATCAACCCCGGCCAAGGCTGCCCCTTTGTGGGGAATTGTGACATTTGCACCCAGAAATCCCGCAGCCGGTAAAGTGTGTAGAACTTCAGCAAAACGCTCGGGTGGGACATGAAGCCGACCATACTGCGCCCGGATGCCGCAAAAACGCAGCGCTGCATTATGGAAGCCGGGGGATCTGGAATGCGCCACCGGATCTCCTATCACAGCAAGCCTCACTGGCGGCTCGAAGTCTGCAAACTTCCCAGGATTTGAAATGAAATCCTCAGCGGAAAAAATCTCTGGCACACTTGTTTGCATGCCCAAAGAAAGCAGGCAGTCCATCCGCTGGCAAGCGGGGGGAACCACCCGCCTCATTACGGCACAGTGCGAATCTGGATGGATTCAAAGTGCTCCTCGCCTTCGACCAGCTCGCGCAGGGCGATGATTTTATCCCCCGAAGCCACCAGCCCCCGCTTGATCAACTCCTCCTCTGCTGCGGCGAAGGTTTCCTCGGCATCGGTGTGAAAACCCAAACGCAGAGCGTGCGTGTTCCAGTTCAACGTCAGGTGGCGGACTGTTTCCTCCCGAGGCGAGAAGGCGAAGATCGGCGCCCGCTCCGGACGCAGGTGGCTGGTGTTGTTCGCCATGTCGCCTTCCCGGGTAAAAACCGCAAGGCGCGCATTTTCGAGGGAGTTTGCGAGGGTGACGGCCGCACGGATGGTTTTCTGGCGCTGTGTTTCCAAAATCGCCTCCGCCGCATATCCGGCGCCACCGCTTTGGGCGATGCGGCGCGCCACGCGGTCGAGCACCTTCACGCACTCGACGGGATATTTGCCCGCCGCTGTCTCGCCACTCAGCATAACTGCATCGGCCTGCTCAAAAACTGCATTGGCCACATCAGTGATCTCCGCGCGTGTCGGCACGGGATTTTCGATCATGCTTTCCAGCATGTGGGTGGCCACGATGACCGGTTTTCCAATCTGGATGCACTTCTTGATGATCCGGCGCTGAATAATCGGCAATTCCTCCATCTTGCATTCGATGCCGAGATCCCCGCGCGCAATCATGATCGCGTCGGATGCCAGAATAATGTCTTTGATAAACTTCACCGCATTCTGGTCCTCGATCTTGGCGATCGTGCGCGCGTTGCTGCCCAGTTGCTTCAAGACCCGCTTGAGTTCGAGAATATCCGATGCCTCACGGCAAAAACTCAGAGCCACAAAATCGACACCCACCTCCACTCCGAGGCTGATATCTGCATGATCTTTCTCCGTGAGCGGAGGGAGGCCGACTTTCACTCCCGGCAGGTTGATGTGGCGCCGCGAGCCCATGGAGCCCTCTGTGAGAACCTCGCAACGGATGCGGTGCTCGTTTTTTTCCAGCACCTTCATGTGAATGACTCCGTTGTCCACCAGTACGGTATCTCCTTCATGGATGTCGTTCACGAGGCCGTCGTAGTTCACATCCACCGAATAATTCTCCTCGCTGCGCGCACCCCGGACAGTGAATTCAAAAATATCCCCCGGCTTCAGATTCAATTTCGTTGGCAGGTCGCCCGTCCGGATCGCCGGCCCCTGTGTGTCCAGCAGAATGCCGCAGTTCAGGTTCAGGTCCGCCGCAAGACGCCGGATTTTTTTCACAACCTCGCGCACCCAATCGTGGGTCGCGTGGCTCATGTTCAAACGAAAAATATTCGCTCCGGCTTCAAGCAGCCCCTTGATGACTTCCTCCGAGCCGGACGCCGGACCCAGTGTGCAGATGATTTTGGTCTTGCGCATATCCCTATCAAAAACCCGGTGGCCCAACTGGCAAGATTTCAATTAGTAAAAAAACAAATTGCATTGATCGATATATGTCGATACATAAATAGAACACGACACTCACTTATGACAATTATCAAACCAACCGAACTCCAATCTATCCTTGAATCAGACTCCGCTGCGCAGCTCCTCGATGTGCGCACACCGGCCGAGCACAGCCAAATTCATGTGCCAGGAGTACACTTGATTCCACTCGATCGGCTGGATACTGCACAGCTCGAGGCCTCGGGCGGCTTTTCGAAAACCAAGCCGCTTTACATCCTCTGCCAATCCGGCGGGCGGGCAAAACAAGCCGCCGCCAGGCTGGAGCAGTCGGGATTTGAAAAATGCTGCGTGGTCGAAGGTGGCACATCAGCATGGGCAGCAGCCGGGCTTCCGGTGAATCGAGGGTCGTCCCGTGTCATCTCTCTGGAGCGCCAGGTGCGCATCGCAGCCGGCTGTCTCGTTCTCTCCGGTGTGCTCCTCTCCCAATTTGTCAATCCGGCGTTCATCTGGCTTTCGGGATTTGTCGGCGCGGGTTTGATTTTTGCTGGAGCCACGGATTGGTGCGGCATGGGAATGCTCATCGCCCGCATGCCATGGAATCAAGGCTCATCGTGGAGTTCCAAATAACAAATCCAGAAAACCAGAATCATGTTTCTCAAGCAAATCTCCGACCCCGCCTTGGCGCAATATTCCTACCTCATCGGCTGCCAAAGAACCGGTGAAGCCGTCGTCGTCGATCCCGAGCGGGATATCGACCGCTATCAGGAAATCGCCAAACACGAGGGGCTGAAAATCACGGCCGTCGCCGAGACCCATATCCACGCGGATTTTGTCAGTGGAGCGCGGGAATTCGCAGCGGCCGATCCATCCATCAAACTCTACCTTTCCGCAGAGGGTGGGACTGACTGGCAGAGCGAGTGGGCAAAAGTCCTGCCCGGTTACCATCCGCTCCACGATGGCGACTCCTTCAAAATCGGAAATATCGAGCTGCAAGCCGTGCATACCCCCGGTCACACGCCGGAGCACATGGTTTATCTGGTCACCGACCACGGCGGCGGTGCGAACGAGCCAATCGCCATGCTCAGCGGCGACTTTCTTTTCGTGGGAGACGCCGGCCGCCCGGATCTTCTCGAGCAGGCTGCCGGACTTGAAGGCACCCAGGAGCAGGGCGCGCGGTCCCTCTACAAAAGCCTTCGCAAGGTGTCCGAGTTGCCCTGCCATCTTCAGGTTTTGCCTGCCCACGGTGCCGGCAGCGCCTGTGGAAAGGCCCTCGGCTCCATTCCCAATTCGACTTTTGGCTACGAGGAAAAATTCAACCCGGCGCTCAAGCTGGCCCTTAATGAGAGCGAGGAGGCGTTTGTGAATTTCATCCTGAGTGGACAACCCGAACCGCCCGCCTACTTCGCCAATATGAAGCATGTGAACAAAGTCGGCCCTGCTGTTATGGGAGGTCTTCCTGTGGCTCGTTTACTGAGCCTCGATGAAGTTCTCCCCCGCCTCAGCGAGACCGGCTTTGTGGTTCTCGACACGCGGTCACGCTCCGAATTTCTCAAAGGGCACCTTCGTGGCAGCCTATTCACCCCGCCTGATAAATTCTCGGACTTCGCAGGCAGCTTCCTTGCGCCCGAGCAGGAGATTCTGATTGTTGCGGCAGATACCGTTGCCGCGCAGGACTGCGTTCGCCAACTTGTCAGAATCGGTTTCGACCGCATCGCGGGATTTATTCCTGCTGCTGCCATTGCCGATGCTCCTCTCGAGCTGATGACAAAATTCCAGTCCGTGGATTTCCAGGCCGTGCCGGCCTTACTGGGTGGAAATGGTGACGTTTTCGCGTTGGATGTGAGGAAGGCCACCGAATTCGCAGGTGGACATATTCGAAACGCCCACAACCTCGCCCACACACGTCTTCGCCCGCGCCTTGCGGAGGTTCCAAGGGTTCCGCTTTTGGTCAACTGCCAAACGGGTCACCGCGCCACAGGTGCCAGCGCCTTCCTTGCGCGGAATGGTTACGATGTCACCTGCGTGGCGGACAAATTTGAAAATGCTCCGCTTGGTATTCTCACGGACGGAGCGTCTCGATAAGAGGACGTGATTAGATCGTGAAAGCCTGCGCCACATCGCGGGCCCGCCGGTTCATTCCGTCACACATGAGCTTGCACAGGTCCATTACCAGAGGATCGCTGACAGAGTAAACAGCGCTCGTGCCTCGTTGCTCGCGCCTGAGGAATCCTGCATCGCGCAGCACCGAGAGTTGCTTCGACACATTTGCCTGAGAGAGGCCGATGGCCTCCACAAGTTCGCCGACAGACCGTTCACCGGACTTGAGTTCCTGCACAATCGCCAGACGCGTCGGCTCCGAAAGCGCCCGGAATCGCGCTGCAATCTGCTCCAGTGCCTCTCGAGACTGTTTTTTTGCCATGCTCGAATATCGCTGCATGCCGATAAGAAAGAAATAGAAAAACCTCCCCGCTGGCTTCGCGCGGCGGACACTTCATCACCTGCCAAGACCTCACCGACGGCACCGGCCTTCTGTCGTGATGATAAACAAGGTCAAACCGTGAAGGCTCTATCCGCTTGAATATGCGTGTGGTTGGGCATATTGGGGGCGGGTGGCCTTTTTTTCAAAGAACTGGCTTGCCAAGGCGTCTTGTCTCTTACACTTTCCTCGCCCTTGAAATGAAAAGTCGGCCTGCTGGTTGCGAGGAGCGCCACTTTGTAACAACTTCCCGATCATGTCCAAATCCCTTGTCATTGCCGAAAAACCCTCAGTAGCCCGCGATCTTGCAAAGTCCCTCGGCAAATTCACCAGCAAGGATGATTTTTTTGAAAATGACTCCTTGGTAATTACTTCCGCTGTAGGTCACTTGGTCGAACTTTGCCTGCCGAACGAGATGGACAAAAAGCGGGGCAAGTGGAGTTTTGCGAATCTCCCGATCGTGCCCGACCACTTCGATCTCAAGCCGATCGAAAAAACCGCCTCCCGTCTCAGTCTGATCAAGCGCCTGCTCAAGCGTCCGGATATTACAGATGTCATCAATGCCTGCGACGCCGGCCGCGAAGGGGAGTTGATTTTTCATTACATCATCCAGCTTGCGAATTCGAAAAAGCCGACCCGCCGCTTGTGGCTGCAGAGCATGACGACCGAAGCGATCCGTGAGGGATTTGCGCATTTGCGTGCCGGAAAAGAAATGGCGCCACTCGCGGACGCTGCTGTTTGTCGCAGCGAAAGTGATTGGCTCGTAGGCATCAATGCCACGCGTGCCATGACGGCTTTCAACTCCAAGGGCGGGGGATTCCAACTCACGCCCGTCGGCCGTGTGCAGACGCCTACTCTCGCGATCCTGGCCGAGCGTGAGGAAAAAATCCGCGCCTTCAAGCCGCGTCCGTATTTCGAAGTTTATGGTGATTTCGGTGTCACAGCCGGTTCGTATCGGGGCCGCTGGTTCAGCGAGGGCTTCAAAAAAGGCGACGACGAGGATGCGAAAGCCGAGCGCATCTGGGATCGCGCCGCAGCCGAAGCGATCGTTGCGAAATGCCACGGCAAACCAGGCGTCATCACCGAGGAAAAAAAGCCCACCTCGCAAGTCGCCCCGCAGCTCTACGATCTCACGACACTCCAGCGCGAGGCGAACTCCCGCTTCGGCCTCAGTGCCAAGCGCACGCTCCAGATCGCCCAGGCGCTCTACGAGAAACACAAAGTCCTCACCTACCCGCGAACTGACTCGCGCTACCTGCCGGACGACAACCTGCCGAATGTCAAAAAAATCCTCACCGGGATTGAGCCACAAGACCTCGCACAACACGCCCGCTACGCGCTCGACAAAGGCTGGATCGGCCTGAACCGCCGCGTTTTCAACTCCGCCAAAGTCACCGATCACTTTGCCATCATCCCGACCGGAGTTTCGCCCAAGGCGCTCGATGATTTTGAGCTGAAGGTTTACGACATGGTCGCCCGCCGCTTCGTGGCCGCATTCTATCCCGCCGCGAAATTCGAGGTCACCACCCGCATCACCCGCGTCGACCAGGAGTCCTTCAAAACCGATGGGAAAATCCTCACCGATCCCGGCTGGCTCGCCGTTTATGGCAAGGAAGCCGCGGGTGATGAAGACCAGACCGTCGTGGCGATCAAAGCCGGCGAATCCGCCAAGACCGAGGCACTCGAGGTAAAGGAAAACGAGACCCGGCCACCAGCCCGCTTCACCGAAGCGACACTCCTTTCCGCCATGGAAAGCGCCGGGAAACTCGTTGATGATGAGGAACTCCGCGAAGCCATGTCCCAGCGCGGTCTCGGCACGCCAGCCACACGCGCCCAGACGATCGAAGGCCTCATTCTCGATGGATACCTCCTCCGCCAAGGCCGCGAGATCATCGTGACCTCAAAGGGCCTCGCCCTCATCACCCTCCTGCGCGGACTCGGCATCCAATCCCTCACATCACCCGAAATGACCGGCGAGTGGGAATTCAAATTGAAGCAAATGGAAGGCGGTGGACTCGACCGCGGACGCTTCATGGAGGAAATTCGCGCCTACACCACCGACATCGTCGAGAAGGCGAAAAATTTCCAAGGCGACACGATCGAAGGAAATTTCGAGGACATCGATGTCACCTGCCCGAAATGCGGCAACCGGGGGTTCAAGGAATCCTTCAAGGCCTTCGAGTGCAAAACCGAGGGCTGTGGGGCCATTGTTTGGAAAAATATGTCCGGACGAAACCTCGAGCGCGAAGAGGTCGAAAAACTGCTCACCGAAGGCCGCGTCGGCCCGCTGGAAGGCTTCCGCAGCAAGATGGGCCGCCCCTTCTCCGCCATGGTGCAATTCGACAAAACCGAGGGCAAGCAATCCTTCGACTTCGGCGAAAATGCCGACTCCGCCGCGAAGATCAATTTTGCGGAACTCCCAAGCATCGGCACCTGCCCGGCCTGCAAAACCGGCACGATCCACGACACCGGCACCGCCTGGCAGTGCTCGAATGTCGGCAAGTGCAAATTCCGCATGGGAAAATCCCTCTGCCAACGCGAAATCCCACGCGAGCAAGTCGAAAAAATCCTCACCGTCGGCAAGACCGATCTCATCCCGCGCTTCATCTCCAAAAAAGGCCGACCCTTCTCCGCCTACCTCAAACTCGAAGACGGCAAGGTCACCTTCGAATTCGAACCCCGCGAGAAAAAAACCCCCGCTGTCAAAAAGCCCGCCACACGGAAAAAGGTGGCCTCTGCGCCCAATATTAGCTGATCGCTTCTGGATTCTCTTGATAGCAGTTGCATGCGACGCACAAATAGTCCGCCAAGCGCGTTCTCGGGGCGGTGGCAGTGACCTTCGACCTTCCTCTCATGAATTTGTTCTCGCAGGTTCAACCCGAAAACGGATTTTTAGACAGGAGGACTGGATGGAGAGGATTTACAGGAAAGGCTTTGGCTTTTGTTTGATATCGCACAAATCATTTCAAACACATCGAATCATAAACAGATCATCCTCTGTGTTCTCTGTGCGCTCTGTGGTTAGTTCTGCTGGATTCAGGTTCAATCGTGATTTGACCGCCAGTCCACTTTCATTTCCTGCGCAACGAATCGGGAGAAAGCCGCTATGCCGCCGCGCGTTGAAGCTTCTTCCAGTGCCGCCATGTAGTCGGCTCGTCGAGTGACCCGTATGACCGTCCACGGGTAACGCCCGGATGCCAGCATAGCGTTCATCAAAAACCGTCCGAGACGACCGTTGCCGTCTTGATAAGGGTGAATGAATACAAATACGAAATGACCAAGCACGGCCCGGACGCCTGGATGTTCCTCGCCAGCCAAGGCCGCAAAGAGCGCCTCCATGGCATCAGGCACAGCTTCGCGAGGAGGTGGCACATGCAGGGAGTGGCGGATGAATACAGACCGCTCGCGATAACCGGCAAGCGAGTAAGCGGGGATGGTTCCAGCATCCACATAAGGCTGATGAAGCTTCGCATACCAGGTTTGCAAATCCCGTTCGACGACTTGCCCTGGACTCTCCCCATCGAAAATTCGACCGATACTTCCCATCACGGCTTGGTGTGCGAGGAAGTAACCTTTCGCAGCCATGGCATCCTGTTGCACTCGGGCTTCGGGTGAGTTTTGGGAAAAATCGCCGCTCCGGATTCTTTCGATCAAATCCGCCGTGACAGCATAGCCTTCGATCGAGAGGGAATTATAGGCGTCGTTCTTGTAAATGTCGTCCGCTTGCTGAAGGTAGGCCGCTTTGGACATCCGCTCGCCGGGCGGAGGTGGAAAATTCTCGATCACAGCGCTTCGCATTTCGGACCACAGCGCATGAACCCGCCCGGCATACGGACTGCGGATCAGAAGGTGCGAACCAATCAATCCCCCGGAATTCTCAAATGGATTCTCGGGTTTTACGATCAGCCTTCCGATCGAGAGGATTTCCTGCACCCTCTGCGCCTTTTGCGCCTGACCTATGGCCTGCAAAGCGCCCACTAACCGGTTGGCAGGCGCAATTTTGCCAAATTCCAAAAGCCCCCTCGCGATCTCCTGCTCCTCGGTGATACGCAGAAGGATTTCAGCGCTCGCCCGATCCTTTTCAAAAAAAGCCGGAGACACCCGCGCCAATGCCATGCCCGGCGGCATGAGATTCAATCCACGAAACTTTTCCAACTGGGCAGGCAACCTTGCTTCATCGCGATAGGTGAGGAGCGATGTGCCAAAAGCTAAATCGATCCTGTTGTTGCCACCCTCCCGAGTGATGATGATCACCTGCCTCGGCGTATGCGTTCGCCCCGCCCACAAATCCAGCGAACTCTCCGCGCCCACGCAGTAGTCCTTGCCGAAACGCTCTTCCAGATAAAATCCCAAAAACCCCCAAAAATTGCCGTGCCAGAGCGTGGTATCGCCGGCATCCAGCCCCGGCGGGGCCAGCAGATACCAACCCTTCATGATTTCGATCAGGCAACCTGCCTTCGCAAGAAATTCACGCTGGCGTTGCGTCAGATCTTTGCCGCGAACAACACTCTCCCTGGCAACAGCAGTCGCCACCTTCAAATGCCGGGCAAGTCGTTGATTAGGCGTCATAAAAAAACTCTCCTTTAGAATACACTATCTTGTATTATTTGTAATACATATTTTACTCTTATCTTCCGTCGGTGAGTGGGAATTCAAACTGAAGCAAATGGAAGGCGGTGGACTCGACCGCGGACGCTTCATGGAGGAAATTCGCGCCTACACCACCGACATCGTCGAAAAGGCGAAAAATTTCCAAGGCGACACGATCGAAGGAAATTTCGAGGACATCGATGTCACCTGCCCGGCTTGCAAAACCGGCACGATCCACGACACCGGCACCGCCTGGCAGTGCTCGAATGTCGGCAAGTGCAAATTCCGCATGAGAAAATCCCGCGCGAGCAAGTCGAAAAAATCCTCACCGTCGGCAAGACCGATCTCATTCCGCGCTTCATCTCCAAAAAAGGCCGCCCCTTCTCCGCCTACCTCAAACTCGAAGACGGCAAGGTCACCTTCGAATTCGAACCCCGCGAGAAGAAAACGCCCGCTGCCAAGAAGCCCGCCACATGGAAAAAGGCCGCAACCGCTTGGGATTAGATGCCACTGGGCCCGCCACGACACGCGCCATTCATTGCAGCAGCTTTTGCCTTAAATCCGCAGGTATCACTGTCGAAGAAAGCACGAACGAGCGCGCGGCATTTGGATCGATTTTTTTCCAGTCGCTCACGATCTTTTTCAGAGAGATGCTGAGCCTGATTGGATCGGAAATGCGTGAGGCCCATTGAGCGGCTGTGGCGGGATTCTCTTCGGCTAATTGTTCGCTGAAAGCCGCAGTGGCGACATCCCTCGACTCCGCATCCCGCAGTGAACCAATCCACTGCACGGCTTCAGTGGGGTTGGTTTGGCTCCATGATTTTGAGATGGCCGAGAGCGCTTGGTTGCGGAGCCGGTCGTCTGTAATGGATGAAGCCCAACCAGCAGCCGAGCCAGGGTCGAAGGCGGCATAGCTTGTCGACACTTTCCACCCTACATATGCGTAGATGTCCGGGGGCTTTGCGGCATCGCTCGAGAGCCAATTTGCTGCTGCCATGGGATTACTATCGGAAAATTTGTAGATTGCTGAACTGACAAAACTATTACGCAGATGGACATCGGAAATCTTCTGGGCATAATCGAGGGCCGCACTGGGATCGCGCTTCGCCCAATTTTCCGCAAGCGCGCGGAGGGCTTCTCGGCGAACTTGTGGCGAGCCTTGCTGCATGATCCAAGCCCCCGTTGCCTCGGGATCCGAATTGGACCATAAATTCACGATCTCGCGGGTAGCGGCCAGTTGAACCGGACCCGACAGTCCTTCGGCCCATTGCAGGGCGGCATTTAAGTTTCCCTTGGCGAAACTTTTGGCAACGGCGGATGTCGCAACAGTCTGAGCCGATCCCATCGGGAGTGTGGCGATCGCGCTGGCGGCTTGGGAGGGATTGGTCGAGGACCATGTGCCAAAAATCTGCCCCAGCGCGGTATCCCTCGCTAGGGGAGAGTCGAGGATCGCTGCCCATTGTGACGCACCAATGGGATCGGTTTCCGCCCAAGCAGTGGCGGCCGTTTGCAAAAGACTGAGATTGCCGCCCTGAGCGACGGCCTCTGCCGCATATTCTGTCGCACCAATCGGATCGAGCTGCGACCAGCGGGCAACAAGATTTTGCTCCAGCTCCTCTGTCGCGGCGTTCGCTTCCATGCCATTCATTTCCTGCAGGCGGGCTTGAATTTCCGGAAGTGTGAGTTTTTCGATTTCTGTGGCGTGATTCGAAGACAACGCGGTTTTTTGTGCTTTCGTGTTGACGGTCTTCAGCGTCGTTCGGGGTTCGCCTGCGTGAGAAGCCACGGAAACAAATTCTCCGCGATGCTGCGCATCGCCCTGGACGGGAGCTTCCGAAACACTCGAGGGGGATTTGGAGAAAGGAACCCCCACCAGATACCCAACGCAAAAGCTGGTTGCGCAAAATAAAACAAAGCCGAGGTATTTTTTCATGGCAGAGGAGAAAGGGATTTGCAAATCGAAGTCTAGGAACCACAGGTTTTCAAGAGAATATCCGCCATTCGCTGTATCCACTTTCCAAAAATGTTCGTATTTGCGCCCATGTCTATTGTCGGATAGGCTGCGCGTTTTCCAAATATGTCGTCCCTGACACTTGAAATCACATTTATCTTCCTGCTGCTCTTTGCGAACGGCCTTTTTGCAATGGCCGAAATCGCGGTGGTCACATCACGGAAGGCCCGCCTGAAAGGCATGGCGGATCAGGGGGCCAGCGGCGCCAGACTCGCCCTCTCCCTCGCCAATTCCCCGGGAAAATTTCTCTCTACCGTGCAGGTGGGCATCACTTTTGTGGGTGTGCTGGCCAGCGCCCTGGGTGGAGCAAATATCTCGGACAGGCTTGCTGGGGTGCTATCGAAAATTCCTGCCCTGGAAGACTACGCCGAGGCCATCGCGCTGACGATCGTGGTCGGAGCGATCACTTACCTTTCGGTCATCATTGGCGAACTCGTCCCGAAGCGCATCGCGCTGAACAATCCCGAGCGCATCGCCTCGGCCCTCGCCCGTCCGATGAACAGCCTGGCAAAACTTTTTTCCCCGCTGGTGAATTTGCTCAATGTTTCCAGCGATTTCCTCATGGCCGCCCTCGGCATCCGCAAGCCGAAGGAGTCCGTCGTGTCGGAAGAAGAGGTCCGCGTGCTCATCGACGAGGGCCTAAGCGCGGGTATTTTCGAGAAGGCCGAAAAGGACATGGTCGAAGGCGTCTTCGAACTCGGCGAACAAACCGCTGGCGATCTCATGACGCCCCGCGCCCGCTTGATCTGGCTTTCGCTCGACGACCCGGATGAGGAAAATTGGCGCCGCATTGCAGGCAGTGGGCATTCGCATTTTCCCGTCTATCAAGGCACTCGCGACAATGTGGTTGGCATGGTGAGTGTGAAATCCCTCTGGGCGAACCTCTCGCTCGCCGGCCGGGTGGAGCTGCGTGCCCTTGTCACCCCGCCAAACTATGTTCCCACGGCCATGCCGGCCGGCAAGCTCATCGAGGCCTTTAAGAAGACTGGAAAACACATCGCTCTCGTTGTGGATGAATTCGGCGGACTGCAGGGAATCGTGACGCTCAACGATGTCATGATGGCCATCGTCGGCAATCTCCCCGAGCGTGAGCAGCGGCACGATCCGAAGGCCGTGCTCCGGCAGGATGGCACTTGGCTTGTTGATGCGATGCTCGACATCGATGAAACCAAAACGAGTCTTGGAATCGATGACGACCTGCCCGGCGAGGATGACAACCGCTACTCGACCCTCGGCGGATTCCTGCTCCACCAGATCGGCCACCTGCCGCGTGAAGGGGAAAAATTCACTTGGGACCGCTTCGAGTTCGAAGTCATCGATATGGACCGCCAGCGCATCGACAAGGTGCTCGTCACCGCTAAGGCTCCCAAAAAAGAGAAGTCCAGCGAGGAAGAGGACGACGACTCAGATACGTCCAGCGAGGATTGATCACGGTCTTCAGGCCGTCAATCGCTCGGCCGCCGTCACGCAATTCGCCATGAGCATGGCAATGGTCATCGGCCCCACGCCGCCTGGAACGGGAGTGATCGCCGCGCACTTCGACGCGACGGCATCGTAGTCCACATCTCCGACAAGGCGGTAGCCCTTGGGATGTGTGGGATCGTCCACGCGATTGATGCCCACATCGATGACCACAGCGCCTTCGCGTATGTGCTCGTCAGCGAGGAAATGCGGGCGTCCGATGGCGGCGATGACGATATCCGCGCCGCGCGTCACCTCGGCTAGGTTGCGGGTGCGGGAGTGGGCGACCGTTACGGTGGCGTCTCCGCCCGGTCCGCGCTTCATGAGCAGGAGGGCCATGGGTTTTCCGACAATCATGCTGCGCCCGACCACGACCGCGCTCTTGCCGGCAGTTTCGATGCCGGCCTCATGAAGAAGGCGGATGCACCCAAGCGGCGTGCATGGCACAAAACACGTCGGATCCTCCATCGCGAGCTTGGCGACATTCACCGGATGGAAGCCATCGACATCCTTGCGGGGATTGATCGCCAGAACGACTTCGGCTTCGTTGATCTGAGGCGGGGGAGGGGACTGGACCAGAATGCCGTGAACAGCTGGGTCGGCGTTGAGTTCGGCAACAAGCGCAAGGAGCGTTGCCTGGTCCGTGTCGGCGGGGAGTTCGTGTTTGACCGAATGCAGGCCCAGCTCGGCGGCCTTGCGATCCTTCGAGCGCACATAGGCGCGGGATGCGGGATCATCGCCCACAAGCACCACGGCGAGCCCGGGGCGGACACCGCGCTGCGCCAAGGCGGCAATGCGCGCCTTTGTTTCTTCCATCACCTTTGCGGCGACCGCCGCTCCATCAATCCGCTGCATGTTTTAAAAGATCCTCCAGATTTTTGCGTTTCTCTTCGAACTCCTCCCCGGTCAGTTCGCCGGGAATGTTCAAAGCCCCGTCGATGGTGACCGAGACCTTCGAAAATGGCAACGGGATGATGAATCCATCCCATGTTTTCATTCGCACACATCGCGAGAAGGAGGCATGCGCGGGAATAATCCGGGCACCAGTGGTTTGCGCCAGAAGGATGATGCCAGGGCCCAGTGAGTAGCGCGGGCCGCGCGGCCCGTCGGGAGTGATGGCGATATCGCGACCGCTGCGAATGAGCCTCACCAACTCAAGAAGTGACCGCGATCCGCGACGCGAACTCGATCCACGCACCGCCTCCATGCCAAACGCTCCCACAAGCTGGGCGAGGATTTCCCCGTCCTTGCTGGGACTGGTCAGAACGGTCACGCCAGCGCGTTTTTTTGGGTAGATGCGGTCGAAGGCGAAGGTGATACCGAGAATCCGGTTGTGCCAGAAGCAGACAATGAAGGAAGAACCTGCATCCTCCTTCAAAATGCCGCTTCGATCTTCGATGCGGAGGCGGAGCGTGAGGAAAAGCGCCTTGAGAATCGTCGCTCCTGTCAATGCCAGCAACCGTTCGCGCGTCATATCAGAAACTGCTCCAAAATGCGCGTCAGCACAGGCCGCGCTTGCGAGGCCAGGCGCTCATTTGCGTAGGCGATCCAGGCAATGCCAGTCTCGGTGTCGAGCGGAGCATCGGGAAAGCCGCCGAGCGGATGCTCAAAAACCACGCCAGCCTTTCGGAGCACGAGCCACGCGCAGGCGTCGTAGGGATGGCAGACGAGCTGGGATTCCATATCCAGCACGCGAAGGATGAGCGGTCGCAGGTCGCCGATCATGCGGTCGTGGCCGGTGATGAGTTCATGGAACTGTCCGCCGGTGGAGAGATACTGGTCATCGAAAATCTGCGGCGAGAGGCTGCTGTTCAATCCGATCAACTCATCCCAGAGCCGCTCCTCGATCTGCGCGGTGAGTGTGCGACCTTCGGGGAAGAATTTCACCAACGAGGAGAATCCATGGGAAAAGTCGGTGGCCTGCGAAGGAACGGGCTGGATGATTTCGACTCCCCCACCGCGTAAGCCCCGGGCTGTGGAGATCAAGTCGCCGCCGAGCGTGGCGCTGAATTGGTCCGCCCGCCACTGTTTGGTGACAGGAATTTCCGTCATGGCCGCAGCGATGATATGCGAGAGCATAGTGCCTTCACCCGTCTGCGGTGCGATACCAGCGAGCGCCCACGCGCTGCGCTTGTCATACATGATGCCGCGCGTGCCATCGATCGGGTCGATGATGCATTTCCAATCCGTGGCAGACGCTGCCGTGCCCTCAGGAAAGCAAAGTTCGTCCTCGATGCCTTCCATCACGATCTGGACAGGAAGTTCGGGGGGCCAGTTGACCCGAAACCAAGCAATGATTGCCGCTTCACTGATCTTGTCTACCGCGTAAATGGTGTCGCCGCCGAGATGACCTGTGACCGCCGAGAGGTGGGCGACATCGAGATGCGCCCTCCCTGAGACGACGGCATCCCGAATGGCGTCGCCGAGGCTACAAAGAAGGCCGCGCAGTCGCTCATGGATCATTTCCAACATGGGCAAAAATTATCCCGCTGGATGAGCGCTTGGCGAGACATTGAGGCGGTTGCATTTTCGAAGGAGACGGGTGGACATCGAGACGGCTGCGACTCCCAATCCCACAACAAAGCCAAGCCAGATGCCAGGAGCCCCGAAGCCAAAATGAAAGGCCGCGAGCCATGACACCGGGAGCGCTACCACCCAGTAAGAAAGAATTCCTATCAAAAAAGGAACTTCCGTGTCGGCAAATCCACGCAGCGCTCCCGAGGAAACCACCTGGATGCCATCGAAAATCTGGAACACGCCCGCAAGCACCAGCAACTGCACGGTGAGCGCCCTCACGGCAACATCCGGCGTAAATCCCGCCGCGATCGCATTTCCCAAAAGCAAATACCCCGCTGCAAAAACAGCCATCACTCCCGCAGTCAGCCCAAGCGCACTGTACACGATCGGGGGGATCCTTTTCGCCCGGCTCGCTCCCCGCGCGTGGCCAACCCGCACGCTCACGGCCTGCGCAAGGCCCAGAGGAACCATGAATGTCGTTCCTGCCACCGACAGCGCGATCTGCTGCGCTGCCATCGGCACAACGCCCAGCCAGCCCATCATCAGCGATCCGAAGGAAAATCCCGTCACCTCGCACAGGTTCAGGCCCGCCGTGTGGATTCCTATTTTCAGCAGATTCCAGGCTTCCTCAAGCAGTCCCGGCGCGAGCCAATCGCAGGGCCATGCGGCACGCAGCGAACGCGCAAAAGCAGGATAGACCAGAATGCCGCACATGACAGCGATCCGGCTTAATAGCGTGGCAACCCCGGCCCCATTGATGCCCATGGCAGGTGCGCCGAGGTTCCCGTAAATCAAAATCCAGTTCAGAAAAACATTCAGCAAAACTCCGGACATCATGATCCAAAAGGGAACCCATGGACGCCCCAGTGCCTCGCAGAAGTTTTTTGTCGCGCCGCTTACGAACAGCGGCAAGAGCGACCAGGCGCACAGCAGGAAAAAAATGCCAACCGTTTCGTTCACCTCCTGCGGTTGACCAAGCAGCGAGAGAAAAGGCAGCCCCGCATGCGCTCCGCCTCCGACAAGCAGGCCCATTCCAAGAGCCAGTAGCACTCCTCCGCGCAGGGTGTTCCCCGCAAGGTGCGAGCGCCTCGCTCCGTGCGCATGCGAAGCGTTCACACTCACCGCCGAGAGCAGGCCGAAGCCGAAGACCATCGGCACGATCAGAATTGTGTTGGCAAAAGCGCACGCTGCCAGCGGCACCACACCCACCCGTCCAACCATGACGGTGTCCGCTATGCCCATGAGCATCTGGCCGACGAGTCCTGCCACGATCGGGAATGCCAGAAAAAATGTGCGCCGGTTTTCGCGGAGCAGGACTTTAAAATAGGAGATGCTTTGCATGGTGGAACGGCAGCAGCCGCCTCACATCGTCAGCGGTGGTCGACGATCTTTTGCACGCGCTTGATCGAAGCCGCCTTGCCCGTTTCAGGGTCGATTTCAATCAATGCCCCGGAGACCTGCACGAGGCCTCTCGCAATGGGAAATTTGATTGGCATGCAGTCCAGGAATTTTTGAATCACAGGCCCCGCCTCGCGGCCGAGGATGGAATCCACCGCGCCGCACATGCCCGCATCGCAGAGAAACGCCGTGCCGCCCGCAAGGATGCGCTCATCCGCTGTCTGTACATGTGTGTGGGTGCCGACCACGGCGGAGACCTTGCCGTCCAGATGCCGCGCCACAGCCGTTTTCTCGCTCGTCGTTTCCCCGTGCACATCCACAAAGATCACCGGTGTCTCCGCGCGCAGTCGCTCCGCTTCCTCCAGAGCGGCATGGAAGGGGTTGTCCAGCGGCTGCGACATGAAGGTGCGGCACTGCACATTGATGACCGCGATTTTTCCCTTCGCCGTATCGAGGAGGATGCTGCCGTTCCCGGGAACGCCCGCCGGATAGTTGATCGGCCGAAGCAGGCGCGGCTCGGTCGGGAAGTAGGGAACGATTTCCCTCTGGTCCCATGCATGGTCGCCAGTCGTGATCACTGCCACGCCGGACCGCAGGAGGTCGATCGCGATTTTAGGGGAAATGCCTTTGCCTTGTGCGGCGTTCTCGCCATTGACGACCACAAAATCCACCTCTCCTGCTTTGAGCATTTCCGAAACCACCACCTTCGCCGCAGCCCGACCGGGCTCGCCGACGATGTCACCAAGAAAGAGAAGACGAATCATGCATTCTTTTTATAGCAACTCACCGCGAACGCATTTAAAAAATCCTCCATGCGCAAATCTCTCGCCGCTTTTTTGCTTTTTCTCGCCTGCCTGCACCCCGGCATGGCTGCCAAACTCAGCCCGCTTGCAGACGCCCCGAATTGGTCGCAGCTCGACAAGTTTCAAAACACAATCACCCGCGAGGAGTTCACCCGCCTCTTGGATAACATCTATGCCCCGAACGGGGCGGCGGCGGATGTCATTACAATCACACCTTCCGCTGCGCGCATTCGCACGAGCGCGGGGAAGCCGCCCTACATGCTGAAATTCGCCGGACCCACGGCAAATCCGACTCCACGATTTTGGCGGCCGCGCAGCGATATGGCTCCTCAGGCCGGGAAGCCCCTCGCAGGCTTGCGAATCGCCATCGACCCCGGCCACATCGGCGGGAAGTGGGCGAAGATCGAGGAGCGCTGGTTCCAGATTGGAAAAAACAAACCCGTTGCCGAAGGCGACATGACGCTCCGTGTCGCCAAGCTTCTCGTGCAGCGACTGAAAGCCCTCGGCGCGGAAGTGTGGCTGACCCGCTCGGGCTCGGACCCGATAACAAAACTCCGCCCCGCCCAGCTCCGCAAGCAGGCTGCCGCCTCGCTTCGGGACAAGGGCGAGCCCGCCACTCCGCGCGCCATCGCCAAGGAGAGTGAACGCCTCTTCTACCGCACGAGTGAAATCCGCCGCCGTGCCATGCTCGTTAACAACGCGATCCGCCCGGATGTCGTCCTCTGCCTCCATTTCAACGCCGAGGACTGGGGCAACCCGGCCAAGCCATCCCTCGTCTCCAAAAACCACCTCCACTTCCTCATCACAGGAGCTTGGAGCGCCAAGGAACTCGCCTACGACGACCAGCGCTTCGAGATGCTCGTCATGCTCCTCAACCGCACCTACCCCGAAGAAGTCGCCGTCACAAAATCCCTTGTCAAATCGATGGCCACCGCCACGAAGCTCCCGCCATTCATCTACCATGGCAAAACTGCCGTCCGCATCGGAGACAGTGACTACATCTGGGGAAGAAACCTCCTTGCGAACCGCCTTTTCCAATGCCCGGTCATTTATGTGGAGCCCTATGTGATGAACTCGCGCGATGTCCACGCCCGCATTCAAGCGGGTGACTACGAAGGAAGAAAAAAAGTCGCCGGAGTCGTACGGCCGAGCATTTACCGCGAATACGCCGACAGCGTCGCCACCGGACTCGTCGATTATTATGGCAAACGCTGAGCCCAAGCGCCGAAGCTGTTGACAATTCACCCTCGCTCTGCGCAACAAAGCATCCACGGAATGAAAGTCATCGCCATCACGAACCAGAAAGGAGGGGTCGGAAAGACCACCACCAGCGTCAATCTGGCCGCCGCCCTCGCGGAGAAAAAATCCCGCATCCTGCTCGTTGATATCGACCCCCAAGGCAGCGCCACAAGCGTTCTGGACAGCAAGGAAAACGAAAATCCGAGCATCTACTCCGCTCTCATCGGCGAGAAAGCCGCTGCCGAACTCGTCATTCCCACCCGCATCAAAAACCTCTCCCTCATCCCCTCGAACCTCGATCTCGCCGGCGCCGAAATCGAAGTCGCACGCATGGACGACCACATGATGCGCCTGCGCACTTGCTTCGAGGGCCTCCGCAAACAGAGCCTCTTCGACTACATCCTCCTGGATTGCCCGCCCTCGCTTGGCATCCTCATGTCCAACGCCCTCGCGGCCGCTGATGAGATTCTCGTCCCCATCCAGTGCGAGTATTACGCCCTCGAAGGTCTCGGACTCCTCATGGAGGTGACCGACCGCATCCGCGCCAGCGGGGCGAATCCCACCCTCTCGATCTCCGGCCTGCTCCTCACCATGTTCGACAGCCGCACAAACCTGAATCCCGCCGTGGAAAAAGAAGTGCGCAGCCACTTTCAGGATGTCGTTTACAAATCCGTCATCCCCCGCACCGTCCGCTTCGCCGAGGCTCCAAGCCACGGGAAAACCATTTTTGAACACGACCCCCACGGCAGCGGAACCCTCGCCTACCGCAAGTTGGCAAAGGAATTTCTCGACCGCCAGAAGCAAGGTATGGCCTTCGTCAACAAGGCGGGCCAGTAAAAACCAATGCACCCGACCCCGTTTCAAACCAAATCCCTCTGGGCAGCCATCACATCGCTCTCCTTTCTGGCCATCGGAGCCACGATCCTCCTCATCGGCTCGCTTGTCGTTGGTGCGATCTCCTTCCTCCAGCCAGTCCTTACGCCCATCGCCGTCGCGGCGATCCTCGCCTTCTTGCTCGAACCCGTTGTGAAATTCTCGATGCGACTCGGCTTGAGCCGCCTCGTCAGTATCGTTCTGGTTTACCTCGCCTTCGCGGCCTTTTTCGTCGGTCTCCTCGTTTACATCATCCCCCCTGCCTACCGTCAGGGAACCACGCTCGTGCAAAACTTTCCGAGTTACATGCAGAAGACGCAGGCGCTCACGACACGCACTTTTGAAAATCTGCACCGCCTCTCCACGCTAGACTTTCTTCAAAGTAACGGTGCCGAGCAGCAAGCGAACGAGCAACTCTCCGTCCTCGTCAGCCAATCCATCAAAGACGCCGGAACCTGGGTGCAGCAAAAAATCCCCGACCTCGCCGTGGAATCCGGCCGTTTTCTCCAACGCAGCCTTGGTGGCTTCCTCGGCGTCTTCGGACTCCTCCTCAGCATGATTCTCGTGCCGATCTTCCTGTTTTTCTTCCTCAAAGACAGCGCCTCCATCGCCGACAACTGGAGCCGCTACCTCCCCCTCCGCGCCTCCCCCCTCAAAAATGAAATCGTCTCGCTCGTCAGCGAGATCAACTCCTACCTCATCAGCTTCTTTCGAGGACAACTTATTGTCAGCCTCATCGATGGATTCCTGATCGCCATCGCACTACTCGTTATGGGGCTCGATTTCGCCATCCTGATCGGACTCATGGTCGGCGTCCTCGGCCTCATCCCCTACCTCGGAATGATGATCTGCTACATCCCCGCCGTCATCATCGCAGCTGCCCAATTTGGCGATTGGACCCACCCCCTCATTGTAACAGCCATCTTCATTCTGGCCAACAACATAGACGGTATCTTCATCGCGCCCAAGATCGTTGGCGAATCCGTCGGCCTCCACCCTCTCACCGTCATCGTCTCCGTCCTCGCCTGGAGCCTCATCCTCGGTGGACTTCTCGGCGCCCTCCTCGCCGTCCCCCTCACCGCCACCATCAAAGTTCTCCTCAAACGCTACTTCTGGGATCGCCCCTCCTCCTTCCCTATTCCAAGTTGAGCCTACGCTCTGACTGGCAGGCGAGAGAAGCGCTGCTCGTTCGAATCGCATTCCACATTCTTCCCGTGGCTTATGGAATCGCCTACCGAGCTACACCCTTTCCCGTTGTCCTTACTTTCGACGCTTGGCTAAAGCCATCGTCAATACAGTAGCGCCAAGAACAAGATTCCAAGTCGAAGGTTCGGGAACGGCAACCGCCTCAAGACGCACGTTGTCAAAATTCACCTCAATCCCGCTGCCATTCAGGTTTATCAATCTGATGCCTAATGCTAGGCCTGCGTTGGGGTGGGATATTCCAGTGCTGAAAACAACGGTGGATGTCCCAAAGGTACCTTCCGCAATCGAGAGTGTGTTGTTGTCCGCGCCAAGGACAGTGCCACCGGCCAATAGCTCAATGCGGTAACCCGGGAAGCCGCTAAAGTTAAAAGCGTTGTGTGGCGCGTTGACATCGTTCGCTATGTTGCCCGCCTCAACTGTCAGAGTGTACTCAGTATTTAACTCCAAGGTGGCGCTTAAAGTTTGCTCCAGTCCGCCCTCAGCCACACCTGGCGTATAGAGAAAAACAACGCCAACATTCTTGTTCGCGTTCTCGTCGTAATTAGGGATAGGGTGGTCGTAAAGGGTGGTTCCGCTTGGGTTGAGGACTCCGAAAAAACGAATGCCAACGTCAGTAGGCCCATAAATGCTCCATCCAGACGGAGCGGATGAATCGCTCGCGATAAAGGTTCCATTTCCAGTAACCGGCGCTTCAAAGCTGTGATTCTGGATAAGAAGCGATGCGGCTTTGATGGAAGAAAGCCCGAAGACGCTAACGGCTAACAGGACGATGATTGCTGTTTTTTTCATTGTAAGGATCACTAGTGTCCGGTTGAGAAAA
>DGXZ01000002.1:30197-30404 GCA_002396485.1 Spartobacteria bacterium UBA5019 | reverse complement strand
GCTTCTGGCCGAGAAAGCTTATCTTGTTCATTGACTAATTCAAGGCGTTCAGATGTGTCTCGAATGTCAACCCTAACTTTTCCTCTATGAAGAAGTTGAATAACAACATTTAGGCACAAGCTATTCGAGTCGCCGATTCGAATCATGTAATCGGAGATTTTGTCCGCCAATTTGATTGGCAGGCTGTGAGAGGAATCCCATTCCTCA
>DGXZ01000002.1:0-30007 GCA_002396485.1 Spartobacteria bacterium UBA5019 | reverse complement strand
GGAATCCCATTCCTCAAGGATTTGGGTTGTTGAAAACTTTCTAACTCCCACATGAATCAATATTTTGGAGGCTGGCGTTTTAGGTTTGAGTGTCATGGTTGTAAGCGTGTGACGGTGATTTTGGCATCAATCGCGAGGGAGTTTCATTTCGCAAGAGGAAGATTGACTCGATGCGGTTGGAGAACGATGTTTTGAGTTTTCTCGGGCTGGGTGGATTGAACGCGGTTTTCTTCAACCCAGCTGTCGAAAAGCTGAACCGCATCAATACGGGACATCCGGTTTTGCTTGTTCATCAACTGGAGGCGCTCCGTGGTGTTTCGAAAGTCCACCCTCACCTTTCCCTGCGTAAGCAATTGAATGATGATATTGAAACAAAAATCGTTCGAGTCCCCGATTCGCACCATGTATTCCCCGATTTTGCTCGACAATAATGTTGGTGGTTTGTTAATACCATGGTCAATCTCGTCAATATTGTTATCGACGGAGATTTTTTTGACTTCTACTTTTACAAGTATCTCGGATGAGGATTTTGCGGAGTAGAAGGGCATAATCTATTACGAATACCACTAATGCGCTTATCTGAGCTATGTCAAGATTTTGATGTAGGCTTTCTGGCGCAGCGTATCGAGCCAGCGCTGTTGGACTTTCATGCGTTCCTGCTGCATGAGGTTGCTCTCGATTTCCTCGCGAACTTCACCCAGTGGCTTGACCGAGGAGTTTTTTCGAGCTTCCACATAGAGAATGTAATAGGAGTCACCGATGTGAATGACCGGGCTGATGCCTCCGGCTTTGAGGGAGAATGCGGTTTGGGTGAGTTCTTCGTTCAGTGTATTTCGCTCGATCCAACCCCAGTCGCCGCCGGTGTCGCTGGTGCTTTCATCCTCGGAATACATTTGGGCCATGCGCTCGAATTCCGCACCACCAACGAGTTTCTGGCGAATCTCCTCGGCTGTTTGCTTCTTGTCGCCGCCTGAGCCGATGTCATCTTTGTTGCCTTCGCGAAGAACGATCATGCGAAGTTTGACCTGTTCCGGCAGGGAATAGGCTGAGCGGTTTTTATCGTAGAAATCCTGAACTTGTTTGGGAGAGACCACAAAGTTGTCTGTCACTTTGGCCTGTCGCATCGCCTGCACGATGATTTTTTCTTTTTCGATCTCTTTGAAGCGTGTGAGCGTGTAGCCCTGCGCTTGCAGGGTTCTGACAAAGGCTGCGCGGTCGCCGCCGAATTCATCGCGGATGATTGTCTGCACGCGGTCGTCTACGACATAATCGGGTATGTTCGCTCCCTTTTCCTGCATTTTGCGAAACTCCTGCAAGATGAGTTGGCGGTCGACGAGGTCCTTGAGGGCGGCGAGTCTCATTTCCTTGACCTTGTCGGCAAGGTCGGGACCACGATAAGCCTCGCGCATGGCTCGCTCGCGGGCACCGATGAGCTCACGCACTTGCGAAATCGTAATCACCTCATTGTTCACGATGGCGGCCACGCCATCGATGACCTCGGCCTGTTGACACCGCGCGGCGGGGATGGATAGGACAGCAGCTAGGCAGGTGGCAAAAATTGCGAAAAATCGTCTCATCGGCTCTGCATCGTTTCGAGGAAGCTCAACACGCTGCAAAGCTTAAAATCGGGGTCGGGAACCGTCAAGCGGGGAAAGCGACCACCGATCAATACATAGCTGCCGCCACGCGTGAGCATGATTTTTCCATCCTTCACCTCGACCTGGCTGATGCGGCGGTGCGAGGCTTCGATGCGGATCGTCGCGCAGAGCAAGGCATTCTCAAGCGCGGGCGGCAGAGGACCGAATCGATCCCGCCACGTCATGCGGAGAGTATCGACTTCTTCGCGCGTGCCCGCCTCCGCAAGGCGCCTGTAGGCTTCGATCCTCAATTTCGGCTCGCCCATGTAGGCATTTGGAACAAAAGAGGGAATGCCGCCGGACTTGATGAATTCGCCCTCCTCGGTGACTAAAAAATCAAATCGCAACGCGGTAGTGGCACCGAAGGATTTCTGGCCCTTCACGGAATCCACCGCCCGGCGGAGCATCTTGCAGTAGAGGTCGAAGCCCACGGAGATGATGTGTCCACTCTGCTCGGTGCCGAGGAGATTGCCCGCTCCACGAATCTCCAGGTCACGCATGGCGATTTTAAAACCCGATCCCAGTTCCGAGTATTGCTTGATCGCTGAAACCCTCTTGCGCGCTGCGCCGACGGACATCAATTCGCGCGGCAGGAGCAGGTAGGCATAGGCTTTTGTTCCCGAGCGCCCGACGCGTCCTCGTAGTTGATACAGGTCCGCAAGGCCGAACCGGTCGGCACGGTCGATGATAATGGTGTTCGCATTGGGAATATCCAACCCGCTCTCGATAATGGTCGTCGAAACCAGAATATCCGCCTTGCCTGCCACGAAGCTCTGCATGACGCCTTCGAGTTCCTTTTCCTCCATCTGTCCGTGGCCGACGATGACGCGCGCGCCCTCGCAGAGTTCGCGAATCCTCGCTGCGACGCGTTCGATCGTTTGAACCCGGTTGTGCAGGAAATAAATCTGCCCGCCGCGTGCGAGTTCGCGATTGATAGCGTCGCGGATGACGCGTTCGTCGTAGCCGCAGACGATGGTCTCGACGGGCTGGCGATTCGGCGGCGGGGTTTCGATCACGGACATGTCCCTCGCGCCCATGAGCGATAGGTAGAGCGTTCGCGGAATCGGAGTCGCGGAGAGCGTAAGCACATCGACAAGGCGGAATTTTTCCTTCAGCGCATCCTTGTGCTTCACGCCGAAGCGCTGCTCCTCATCGACAACGACGAGGCCGAGATCTTTGAAAATGACATCCTGGGAAATGACACGGTGCGTTCCGACAATGATATCAACACTTCCTTCACCGAGCGCCTTGATCACTTTTTTCTGTTCTGCTGCGGAGCGGTAGCGGCTGAGGAGTTCGATCGTGACCGGATATTCACTCATACGCTCACGGAAATTCTGCCAGTGCTGCTGAGCCAGCACCGTCGTGGGGGCGATGATCACAGCCTGCTTGCCGCTCGTCACCGCTTTGAAGGCCGCTCGGATGGCCACCTCGGTTTTCCCAAAGCCGACATCACCGCAAATCAAGCGATCCATGGCTCGCGTTGACTCCATGTCCGTCTTGGCATCCCGGATTGCCTTGATCTGATCCGGTGTCTCGGTGAAATGAAACGAACGCTCAAACTCCTGCTGCCAGTGCGAGTCCGGCGGGAACGAGTGGCCCTCCGCCGTCTCGCGTTCGGCCTGCACCTTGAGCATCCGGGCGGCGTATTGGTAGATACCCTGCGTGGCTTTTTCCTTCGCTTTTTTCCATCGGCCACCGCCCAACTCGGAAAGCTCGGGATACTTGCGGCCGAGTCCCACGTAGCGCGCAACCTGCCAGGCCTGATCCAGCGGCACATAGAGCCGGGCTCTGTTGGCGAATTCCAGCACCAGCACCTCGCCTTCGCCGTCGGGCGATTTTTCGAGTCCCTCGTAGCGACCGATGCCATGGTCGAGATGAACCACGAGGTCTCCCGCCTCGAATTCCGAAAAATCCATAACCGCCCGGCCCGTCCGAACACGTTCGCGCCGCAACGCCGCCCGGTGCGCGCGCTGGCTCGCCGAGCGGCCGAGCACTTCGGACTCTGCAAGAAGTGCGATCTTCGCCTGTGGGCACACGAATCCGCGCGTGGCCCGCGAAGTTAGAAAGACCAGGTTCGAAGTATCGAAATCGAAATCCGCAGCCATTTCACGGAAACGCTCGCCTTCGCCTTCATTCACACATGCGAAAGCAATCGTCCAGCGGTCGGCTGCCCAGCTGTGGAGCTGATTAAAAAAACGGTCGCGCTTGGTTTCATTGAGCACCAAGTCGCCAGCTCCGAGATCGCCGAAGGGTGGGGGATAAAATACGGCCCCCCTCTTCAAAGCCTCGCCGCCGCTTCCTATGCCGAGGCCTTCGAACTCCGCGTCCGGCTCGATCGTGATGACGCGATCCTTTGCCCCCTGATAATCGCGCAGGGTCCCCTCGGAGGCGTCTGTGCGTCCGATGTAGATTTCTGCGTGGGCGACCTCGCCTACGGAGCCCTGCGTATCGAGATCGAACTCGCGGAGGGAATCGATTTCCCGATCGAACCACTCCAGTCTCACTGGACGTTGTTGCTGCCAGGAAAAGACATCCAGAATTCCCCCGCGCCGGGCATATTGCCCGCGCGCCGCTACCTGCGGCGCAGAGACATACCCGGACGCTTCGAGGCGCGAGATCACCTCCTCCAGTGGAATGCTCTGCCCTTTCTCCAAGATGAAAATCTCGCGTTTCACCGAGACCAGCGCGGGCGTGGCGGAGTCCCATTGCCCGGCATGAATCACAACCACCTCATCGCCGCCGCTGCGGGCCAGCGTTCGTAGCAAATCCAAACGCTCGGACTCGGTCTCCGCATCCGGCAGCGCCTCGGCATTCGGGATTTCCAAATCGGGAAAAAGCCGAACCCGCCCACACCATGCCGCAAGCTCGGCGGCGAATTCCTCCTGGTTTTTCAAATCGCGGCACACGACCCACACGCGTCCTTTTATTTTTCCAATCAGCAACGCCGTGACGAAAGGTTGTGCAGCCTCGGCGATCTCGGGAACAAGTGCGCCCGACTTGGCCTGGAGAAGCTTGGCTACCGCAGAATCCGATTCCGCCTGTTTTAAAAAGGACTCAAGCGGCGAAAATGTCATCGAAGTATTTCTGCTTAAGGCCGCTTGTCTCATCGGCCAGAGGGCGGCCATCCAGTTCCCGCACCGAGCGAATCCCGATGCGGCTGTTTGTGAGGAAGGCTGCGCTGCAGCAAGCCACATCCCGGCTGTCCAAAATCCCTTCGTCCACGCTGAAGTGGCTCAGCACCCAGGAGTGCACAGCACCGTCCCGCGCACCGGTTTCCAGTGCTGGAGTGACCCATTTTCCATCGATTTGCAGAAAGACATTCGCCATGGCAGCTCCGACGAGCATGCCCGCCGGATTGAATAGCAACGCCTCGTCGCAACCCGCACGTTTGGCCTGCCCCAGAGCTTCGATATTTTGCCAGTAGTTGCCGGATTTCCACCCTCCCGGCCTAGGCAAATAAGGCGCGGCGCAGGACATAACTCGCAATGCCGGCAAATTCCATCCAACTTCCGTTTGATCGAACAGCGCATAGACATTCCCCGCGAATGGATCGCCCGGATCGCCCGGTCCCGCCGTCACATACAAGCGCAACAGGCCTGTCGAAAGCCTTGAAAAATCAAACTCTGGCAGCGGTGGCAAGTTCAGCCCGCAAGCCCCGGCAGCCCGGCGCAACCGCTCCAAATGCTCGATCAAAAGCAAAGGCCGCCCGTCCAAGACCGTGATCGTCTCAAAGACGCTCATCCCGTAGCGAAATCCACGGTCCGCAAGCGGGGCTGATTCCGCTGCTTCCCAAGCGCTTCCGCTTTGTTTCCAAGTCAACATTTACTCCTCCTCTTCCTCGATCGCGCTATTACGGTCGAGGCGTTTTCGAAGGGTGGAGCGGGTTATGCCGAGGAGTTTGGCGGCGCGGACCTGGTTGTCGCCGGTTTTTTGCATGGCGCGAAGGGTAAACTCGCGCTCGATCCAGGGGAGAAGTGGGAGCGAGGGGTCTTCGGAGGCGGCTTGGAAAAGCACTTCCACGGCGCGGTCCTTCGGCATGAGTTCGAGAGATGCAGCCTCGCCTTCTGACAAAGTTTCGGGCGAGGCGACTCCGAGAGGGATATCCTTCGGCAAAAGGATGTCGGCCGTGGAAAGCACTGAGGCGCGCTGCAGAGTGTTCTCGAGCTCACGCACATTGCCAGGCCAAGGATAGGATTCCAGCACGCGAACGGATTCTTCGGATAGTTTCAGGGGGGGGGTATGTGTGCGGTTGGCGATCTTTTGAAGAAAATACTCTGCGAGCAGCCGAATGTCCTCGACGCGCTGGCGAAGAGGCGGGATGTGAATGCGCACGACATTCAGGCGATAGAAGAGATCCTCGCGGAAAGTGCGCTTTGCAACCTCATCCTCAAGGTTTCTGTTCGTGGCGCAGACGATCCGGACATCCGTGTGCAGCGTTTCGTTGCCGCCGACGCGTGAGAATTCACCTTCTTGAAGAACGCGCAAAATTTTGCTTTGCACCTGCAGGGGCATTTCACCGATCTCATCGAGGAAGAGCGTGCCCTTGTTGCATTGTTCGAATCGGCCGATGCGCTGTGTCGCCGCTCCAGTGAATGCGCCCTTCTCGTGGCCGAAGAGTTCGCTCTCAAGGAGGTTTTCCGGAATCGCGGCGCAATTGATCGCAAGAAAGCTACGGTTGCTGCGGGCGCTGTAGTTGTGGATCGCGCAGGCCACGAGTTCCTTGCCCGCGCCGCTCTCGCCGGTAACCATCACAGCCGCGTCACTGCCGGCCACACGGCCCACCATTTTGAAGACCTGCTGCATGGCCTCGGAGCGGCCGACAATTTCATCACGGTGCTGCTCGACGGTGAGCTGGGGCTTGAAAGCGTTTGCGGTGCGGAGCTCCGCCGCAGCCAGGAGCGCGGCATCAGCGACCACCTTGAGGTTGAAGGGGAGCTGTTCCTTCCGCACGAAATCAAAGGCTCCTATTTTCATGGCCTCGATCACCGATTGGGTGGTGCCGAAGGCACTGGTGAGGATGACCATCGCATTCGGCGAGTGCTTGCGGATCCTTGCCAGCAACTCCATGCCGGTGAAGGGATGTAAATTCATCTCGGCGAGCACGAGCTCAGGCTCTTCGAGACAGAAGGTCTTGTAGCCTGCATCGGATGACTCCTCCGTGAGAACGCGCGCGGTTTTGCTTTGGAGTTGGTTTTTTGCCCAATCCAAAAAGTCGGTGTCCCTGTCCACCAAAAGAATCGTCTGCTGCTTTGCCATTGTCCTTGTGTCTTTTAATTCAACAACACCAATGCGGCCTGCGAAAGCGATTTTTGTCATCGCGGCCTTGATTGCACGCCCGCTCCCGCTTTCTATGAGTGTTGATGACTCGTGTCCGACTGTTTTTTCTATGCTTGGCGGCGTGCCTCGGGGCATTGGCTACCGCGACCGCAGGCGTGCTTGAGGACTTGTCCCGCGATCAACAATTGGATTTGGAAAAGGGCGATCTGATCGTGCTGGAGCAGGATATTCCCGGGAAGCCCTGGCCGAGAGTGCGAATCTACAAACGAATCCAGGCGACCCCGGAGGAGGTTGCGGCCGTTTTTTTTGACTACGACCAAGCCAAGACATACATCCCCGACGTGCTGGAGTCCAAAATCTCAAAAAGAATCGCACCCTGCGTGGTGGAGGTGGATTACGAGGTCGAGGTGCCGATTCTTCGCGACGAGGCCTACACCGCACGCAACGAAATGAAGGCGCTCGGTGAAGGCTATCAGGTCTCATGGATTCTCCTCCGCGCTCTTCAAACAAAAGCCGCCGAAGGCAACTTGCGTATCGAACCTTTTGAAAACGGTTCATCTGTGATTCGCTATACGAATCTCGTGACTCCAAGCTCCGGCATGGCAAAAATACTCAAAGGCCCAGCCCTTTTTCGAATGCAAAAAACTGTCCTCGCGATAGGCGAAAAGGTCGAAAAACAAAAATCCAGCTATCCGGTGGAACTCGCCGCGCAACTCGTCCGCCTGCGAGAGGCTCTGGAATCGCCAGTTGAGGCAGACACTAAAAAACCCTGATGCAAAAATCCAACCGCGCCGCACTCGGCATAATTTTTCTTACAATTCTCATCAATATGGTGGGCTTCGGAGTTGTGATTCCCGTCCTGCCCTTTTACGCCGAGCGTTTCGGCGCGACGCCTTGGGAGATCGGTTGGCTTTTCGGAATTTTCTCGCTTGTTCAATTCCTCGCTGCGCCGGTCTTCGGACAGATATCCGATCGGTTCGGACGCCGGCCGGTTCTCATCATCAGCACACTCGGAACCGCTCTGGGCTTCACCATTATGGGTGCGGGCCACTCGCTCACGATGCTATTCGTCGGGCGGATCATCGACGGCATTTCAGGCGGCAGCATCGGTACCGCGCAGGCCTATGTCGCCGACATCACCGCCCCCGAAAACCGCTCCAAGGCGATGGGCCTCATCGGCGCGGCATTTGGCCTGGGTTTTGTTTTCGGTCCCGCGCTCGGAGGCGCGACGGCCGCTTGGCTGGGTGAATCCGCCCCGCTTTACCTCGCCGGGGCACTGGCGCTCGCGAATGCTGCGCTCATCTTTTTCGTGCTTCCCGAGTCCTTGCCGAAAGAAAAGCGTGGCCCAAAGAAAGAACACCTCTTCCCAGCCATCCTGCAGCATGTCCGCACCGGCCCTTACTTCACGACCGTGGCGACCTATTTTATTTTGATCGCGGGCTTTTCCATCATGACAGCCGTTTTCGCGCTCTTCGTCGCCCACCGCTACGAATTCAACACCGCGCAAACCGGCTATGTCTTCGCCATGCTAGGGGTTATCGGCGTCGTCATCCAAGGCGGACTCATCGGCCGCTTGGTGAAAAAATTCGGTGAAGCGCGCCTGGCCACGGCCGGGGCGGCCATCCTCACCGGCAGCCTCTTTGCGATGCCTTTCACCGCCAACATTCCCATGCTCCTGCTTGCCTGCGCCGGAATCGCCGCCGGAAACAGCCTGCTCAGCCCGACCCTTTCCGGCATCGCCTCGCGCAATGTGGACGCCGAATGGCAAGGCCGTGCGCTCGGCATCCTGCAATCCGCTGGCAGCCTCGCCCGCTGGATCGGACCTGTCCTCGGCGGTTGGCTCCTGACATTTGACTTGGACAAAAACATCGCCGCCTATGCACAGACCCCCTTCTGGGCCGCTTCCGGACTTCTGCTCCTAACCTTCCTCCTCTGCCTGCGGCTCCCGCAGAAATCTTAAATCCCGCGACGGTTGATGATTTCGTTGTCGTCGTTGAGAACGATGACCTTCGGCGTGTGGGATTTGATCTGCTCCGGCGTGAGATGGGCAAATGTCATGATCGTCAGGCGATCCCCCGTCTTCCCAAGATGCGCCACCGCGCCATTGAGAACGATGTTCCGGCTCCCGCGCGGAGCGCGAATGGCATAGGTCTCGAAGCGGTTGCCATTGGTCTGATTGCCCACGAGAATTTTTTCGTAAGGGGTTATGCCCGCCTCCTCCAGAAAATCCTCATCAATGGCCATGCTGCCTTCGTAATTCACATCGGCATCCGTAACGATGGCGCGGTGGATTTTCGAACTGAGAATGACTTTCAACATGTCCGAGACTTTAGAGCGGCGGCGGGGAAGATCAATCCCGATGGAGAATTTCGAGGTGTGACTGCACACCGATTCCACAGGCTATTTCTTTCCGAGGATTTCGAGGTAGGTGATGCCGGTCGTTTTGCGGGTTTCGGGATCGATGCGTTCGACGCGCATTTGTTTGAGCATCCACTGGTCGTCGATTTTCTGGGCGGAGACGACTTCAAAGCGTTTCACGAGGCGGCCGTTGGTGTCGTAGCCTTCGATACGGAGCAGGGCGGCGGATTGTTTATCGATCCAGACCCGGACGACGCCGTATTGCGAGGCGCCCCGCGGGGCGGGGATTTCGATCTTCCAAGCATCGCGCGAGCGAACGGTCTCGGATTCCAGAAGACGGGGATTTTTCCAATAGAGAAAACGCAGGGCGAGATCCTCATAAGTGATGAGCCCGCCGCGGACGGAGTCGTCGAATTTGGAAATGGGGACGGACGATTTAGTTCCGTCGCGGCGCTCTTCGAGTGTGGACTCCTCTTCGCCAAGCCGGAGAAGGATATCCAACTGCGGGCTAGTGAAACCGTAGCGCACGGCGCCTTCACCGACTTCAATGACAAAGGGCACCTTCACCGAACCCGCCCGAAGCTGAGCCTCGAGAGTAATGCCCGCGCCCATGGGATTGATGCGGGCGGCAGCGAGGATTTCCTCGGGCGATGGTTCGTCGGCAAAGGTGGATGCCGCACAAAAAAACAACGCGCCGAGCGTGATTGCAAATCTCATGGTTTGATTCAAGCCGCCAAATCCAGTGGCAGATCGGTCAGGTCACGCAGTCGCCGTCCACCCACTATGGTTTGAAGCATTTCATAAGCATCGGGGAACTCGTCTTTGTCCACCGATTCGATCAACTCGGGAAGCGCGATATGGTAAACGCAATCGATGTCGCCGGTGCCGAGAGCAACCGAGGCCAAACGGCTCGGGAGACACTCGGCTGTAACAATAACAAGGTGCGGCACCCTTCCCTTCCGGTTGCGAATCAGATTGAGAGCCTCCGAGCGGACATTTTGGGCACGATCACTCCGAAAGGTAAATTTACGAGAGATACACGCATGCAGTATGGGATGAGGATTGACCGATTTGCGAAGCGGTGTTCGCGCGGCCAGATCGCCACCCAGAAATCTATGAACGCCATTAATGCAGTCGTCTGTTTCGGATGTTCGCGAAATCACCACATCGGGACTGATGGCATAGTCGTTTCCCAAGGCGGAGGCCAATTCTCCATTTTCCGAGCAGAAGCGGGCTAGGTCAGCAAGGTGGCGATACTGGTCGAACAGCGAGATCGCCGATTCATCCCTCGCCGTTATGCGTTGCACATTCCACTGACCAGGTCTCAAGTGGCCCAGAGCGCAGAACGTTTTGTTGATAAAACTGCAGACTAATTCCTCAAACAAATCCCCCTGTGACTGGCCGGGCAACTTTTTGTGGTTTTTCTGAATACCAATTTTGTGTGCAACGGCGTTAGAGATCGCAACACTGGCCCTGTTGCTGAAATCCGCGTTGCTGATGGCACGGACTGTCGAGCGCTGGGCTTTGTAGTCGTCGAAGGTTAGAAGATTCCTTGCGGCGAGTTCCCTAAAGAATCCGATACGGGCTTTGGTAAGTTCTATCTTTATGGCATTAAGTTTTGAGTCGAACTCTCGAATAAATGGATTTTCTTCAATCGAACATCGAAGTGGCAGTGCATTCATCGTGCTTATCTTCATCCCTTGAGGAATAAAAAACAAGATGTTCTTTAAAAGAACACTTTTGCTCTGCGGTTTTGCTAAAAAGCATTCGTGCAAACGACTCCACCTTCGGGCGGCAAAATAAGAAATTTGATAGGCAAGAAGTTGAAAGAGTTGCGAAAGCAATGCACTCCCCCCGTTACTCAGGACCAGCTTTCTGGCCGGTTAGCCAAATCGGGAATTCAGTTGGACCGTGTTGCAATCGCAAAAATCGAGACTGGAAGGCGTTGTGTTTTCGATTTCGAATTAAAAGCCATTGCAGATGCACTTGAGATCGATCCAGCAGTTTTGCTGGCAACATCTGTGGGAGAAACGGCGCCCACGCGAGCAAAATCCGCGCGATGAGTTTTCGAATTCAGGACTGCCTTGCGAAAGCGACGGGGCGCGCAAAATCGGATGTGGCCAACAAGCTCATTAGTATGCTGCTCCACGAGGCAAGCCGCAAGGTTTGCAATCACTACGGCGTTTCCGTGGGAGATGCACGCTATGGCGATTCGGTCCATGCGACCTTCGCCAATGAGTGTTGCTACTGTGCTCAAATGCTCGAGAGCGATCGAGCTGTGGTTGAGCATCCAGAGGGCATGAACCGCTTCCGTGCGGGCTTACACATTCCCGGCAACGCGCTCATTTCTTGTAAAAAGTGCAATAACGAAAAGAGGCGCGATGATCAAAAGCCGTCATTGACGCTAGCCACTACAGGTTGGGAGTCCTTTCTTTCGCATGACTCGCAGCGGTGCCCGCCTGATTGCAAATCGTGTCTTTATTGGTCGAGTAAAATTCCGAATCTTACGAACCGTGTGGATCATCTCCGACATGCTGCGCACAGGATTGCGGAGTTCCAGTTTGGATACGCCGATTTTGTTAAAGCTGGTCAAGAACTCAGGCCTGTTATCCTGAGTCGACTAAACTCCCTGTATAGAGAGTGTCAGGAATTCGCCACCAGCAAGATTCTGGAAAGCACAGAGTCCATTTTTGAAAAATTCGACTGGGGTGCGAATAGCTAAGAACGGCGGATCCTATTTTTTAGTGGCTGGGCGCCTATCGTTCCACGCATGGACTCGGAATAAGATGGATCCCGGACAGCGGCCAGCATGCGGTGGGAATACTCCAGGCGGGCTTCGAGGCTGAGGTTGGCGACGGTTTCGGCGTTATGTGGGCGGCGGGTGAATGTTTCGAGGTTTTTCACGTGGCGCAGCCAGAGACTGCGGTCAACCTCCGCGGCGGCCTCAAGGCGCTTTCGATACCAGTCGCTCGCGAGGGCGGTGTCAGGATCGAAGAGATTGCGGACCTCGGAATCGTTGAGCGTTTTGTTTTCAAAGTGTCCATCGCGCATGATGTGTAGCAGGGCCCGCAATGGCGGGCAGGCCATGTCGATACTGCCATCCGCAAAATAGGCTTCGGCGACCTGCTGCTGTGTGGTCACGATATTATCCATCCCGTCGGCGAAAGCGGCGAGGTCTTGGGTTTCTGGTTGGAGCATTTCGGGAGTGAAGACGCGGTGGGGGTAATTGAATATGCGGCCGAAGAACATTCGTACGAACCGGCTGTTGATGCGCCAACCGAGCCTGCTGGAAGGGAGCACGCGGCCTTCGCACTCCATGTCGGGCACGCGCTCGAGGCATTCGTTTTTGATGAGATATTCCGGAGTGCGCTCCTCGGGAGTCATGCGCGACCAGACCTCGGGGACGAGCAGGCTGACATCGTGGTCCACACGGACTTTCGGTCCGACGTAGCCGGCGGCCGTGATGAAGACCGGTTGGCGAATGAGCATGTAGCCGACGAGCGCGGCATTGAGATCGATGATGGGCGGGAGGGCGTTGAAGGGTGCCTTTGTGAGCGCGCCTTCGCTACCCGCACCCGTGGTGGAGGGTGACTTGCCGGTGAGCGAGCAGATGTATTCCAGAAAAAGCTCAGGCAGGTCGAGAAGGTGGATCGGATTGAAGACGGCAAGCGAGCGGACGCCTTTCTCGGCGGGGTTGTTGCGGCGCCCCGGCAGGATGGCTGTAACCGGCGTGTGCAGCGCCTGGGCAAAGGGAATGCGGCGTTGCAGGCGTTGGGCGATGTCGGAGAGGTAGGCCACGCGGGGCTCAACGAGATCCTGGCGAATCTGGAGATAGCGGGGATTTTTGGAGGGCTTTCCATCGACGATGCGCGGTGCCGTATTGGAGATGAAAATCCGGTCGCCATCGGCCAGAGCCTCACAAATCGCCGCCTGCATGGGCGCCGTGAATTTCGAAAAATTCACCGCATCCTCGAAAAGCTCCTTCACATCGTCGCGGCGCAGAGGTTGGTAGTTTGAAAAAAAGTTGCCCTCCGAGGCAAAATCACGCTCCGCCTGTTTGTCGTAGCCGGGATGAATGGCGTCATCCGGTCGCTGGAAGAGCCGGAATTCACAGTTCTCAGCAAACTTCAACGAGCCCCCGGGGATGTCGTCCGGTGGGTTTGTGAGGGCCGACCGGGGAACAATGACCGAGGCGCTGATATCGTCCTCCATCTGCAGTTTTGCGGCGGGGAAAAAATCCTGACGCAGGCTGAAGACGCGCCATGATCCGTCGGCTTCGTATCCCACACGAAGAAAGTCTGTCGAGAGCGGCTTGCTGCGGAATTTCAACTCATGTCCGGGAACCCCATTGACGCTGTCCACTGCAAAATGGGACCGCCAGTCCGCACCCCATGAGGAGTCGTAAAACCGCTTCACGATGAAGAGCAGTTCCTTCACGTGCTGGGGAATCGTGGAGAGCCAAAGATTGTATTCGTCCGAATACTCGTGCTTCGCCGGTGTGAAGAGCTTGATGACCGAGCCCAGCGAGCGCTCGGAACTAAGGATCGGACGAGTGTCGTTGCCATTTTTCTCCGGATCTCGAAAACGGTCGGCGTAGTCTCGCGCGATCAATTTCTCCACCTGCTCGAAGTCGGATTTGTAATCCGCGACATAGACGGGGCCGTGAATAATGGCATCCGAGATGGATTTTGAGATTTCGGATTTTCCACCGCCGGAGACCGTGCAGGGCTTGTGGCAATAGGTCGCATCGGCGCGCACACCGGCAAGCCTCCATCGGCGCCCGTCGTCGTTTTTGATCAGGCTGAGACGATAGCCGGACGGGCGGATGTAAACATGATCCGGGAGCAGTTTGAGCGAATGCTCCGAGCCGTCGTCTTTTTTCCAGCTCAGGCGCAGATTCGGCAGGCTCACTTTCACATCCTCGGGCACATAAAAAATCCCGGGGTGGTTTTTATCGATCGCGTAGCCTTCGGGGTGCACGTCCATGACATCCGAGAAAAGGCGCGAGGCCTCGGCGAAGGAATGGCCACGGTTTTTGACATGGCGGGATCCATCGAACTCCTCGCCCAAGTCGTAGGCTGGAAAGACCAGCGCGCCGCCTGCGTGCTCCTCCTCGGCGCGACCGAGCAGGTTTGTTGCGAAGCTGATCTGGGTTTTGACCTCCTTCTTGCAGTAGCCGAAATAGTTGTCCGCGATGAGTGTCACGATGACACCCGATGCATTGCGTGCGGTGAGTTTGAAGGCGGAACCGTCGTTGTAGAGTTCGTTTTCGTCGTTCCAGCACATGCCATCACGGCGCTGGCGCTCGGTGGCGGCGTCCCATTTTGGCAGGCCCGCAGCGGCTTTGGTGATGGTCGTGAGGTGCGGAGCCAGGATCACGCAGCCGCTGTGGCCGCTCCAATGCTCCGGGTCCAGACTGGCATCGTTCTGCGGCAGGAAGGGGTCGCCGCCGTTGCCGAAGATGCTCTCCACGAAATCGAGATTGCTCACGAGATTTCCCGGAGCGAAGAAACGAATCTCCATTCGCTTCTCGCTGGTGAAACCGGGCACGGCGGGGCAGACCAATGGACGCAGAAGGAGAGAAACAAAGCAGGCGGCCTCCTTCTCGCGGCCAGATGTGAAAGGCAGCCGAAGCAGATCCTGGGGAGGCTGGAGTGCGAATTCCAGCATGCGCGAAAATGTCGCCAGCGGGACGGATTTTTTATCATCCGGAATCGGCAGCCCCCCCTCGGCGATATGGAACACACCTTGCGTGGTGCGCCTGTCCTTGGCGGGATTGTGAAGAACCCCTTGGTGGCCCCGGTAGCTGCTCACGATGTCCGAGACAAACTCATCGCCTTCGCAGGGCAGCGAAAGCGCACGGGCAAGGCCGTGCCGGTCGAGAATGAACGTCTGCGCGGGCAGGCGGGGGATTTTACCGGTGGCATATAAATACTCGTCCAAGAAGCGCTGGATGCGCCAATCGGTTGGACACTGGTAATCTGCCAGTAGTCGTGCGGTCTCCCGGTTGTGGGCCAGCATCGACTCGGCGAGATTGCCAAAGCCGTTGTCATCGGCCTCCGATTCCGCTGTTGGGCACCCGATCGCAGCCAGTTTGAGATTGATGTATGTCCTCAACCGCGCGCCGACCACATTCGACTTCGGAGCCAGGCCGATTTTTGAAGCAACATTTTCCATGAGTGATTCCCCTTTGCTTTTTACCGACATGGGCAGGTGTGAGCGTTTCCGGCTGCGAGGTCAAGCTTGCGGGGCTTGACTCGCTGCTGCCCGCTCTATGTCATGCGGCGCATGAGGTTTCCTCTGGCACTTACGGCGCGCATTGCGGGCTACATTATCGGGAAAAAAGCACGCGGTGTGAAAAAATTCGCGACTGTTCTTCAACTCGAGCCGCTGCACACCTGCAATCTCACCTGCACAGGCTGCGGACGCATTCGCGAGTATTCGACATCGTTGAAGGATGTGATGACCCTTGACGATTGCCTTGGAGCTGCCGAGGAGTGCGGCGCTCCGATGATTTCGATCTGCGGCGGGGAACCGCTCATCTACCCACACATCGAAGCGCTCGTCGACGGCCTGCTGGCGAGGAGGCGCATCGTTTACATCTGCACGAATGGAATGTTCATGCGAAAAAAGATGCGCGACTACTTGGCTGCGGAGTTCCTGCGCGATCCGGCAAAAATTTCGCATGAGATGGAAATCCTCCTTAGCGAAGAATTGATCACGCCGGCCCAGGCCGCCGAGATCCGGTCGGCCAAGCCTACACAAGGCCACGTGATCGCACCTTCGAAGTGGATGTATTGGAATGTGCACCTCGATGGCCTTGAGCGCACGCATGACCTCATCGTCGAGCGAGAGGGAGTTTTTCAAGAATGCATCGCCGCCATCCGCATGGCGAAGGTGCTCGGCTACCAGGTCGCCACGAACACCACCGTTTATAAAGAAACTGACATGGCAGAACTCGAGCGGATGTTCGACTACCTGTCTTGGATTGGGGTCGATGGACACACAATCTCGCCGGGATACGACTACGATGCGGCGAAGAAGGATATGATGAAGCGGCTGAACCTTCAGCCGGAAAATTTCTTCCTCACCCGGGAGATGACGAAGCGGAAGTTTCAAAACATCCGCGCCTGGGGTGAAAAATACACGTTCTTCGGCACGCCGATCTACCTCGATTTCCTCGCCGGCAAGCGCGATCTCACCTGCTCGGCGTGGGCGATTCCCACGCGGAATGTGAAGGGCTGGAAGGGGCCGTGCTACCTCATGACCGATACCCACCACGCCAGTTACCGCGACCTTCTGGAGGAAACGCCGTGGGAGAACTACGGTGTCGTGAAAGGCAAGGCCCGCGACCCGCGCTGCGAGAATTGCATGGTCCATTGCGGCTACGAACCCAGCGGCGCACTTGGCATCGACGCCCAGCCAGGCGACACTTGGGCCAATGTGAGTTTCAATTTCGGCAAAAAACCCGCCCGCAGACTCGAGGGTGCTGATGTGCGGCCCTTTGATGGCGTCACTTCCGGACGCGGACACAAGACCGGGCGTCCAGAGAATCAGCCTGCGCGAACTTGACCGGCCATATCATCACAATATTGTGATGATATGAAAACCGCGACCGTGCGCGACTTGCGCTATGATTTTCCGAAACTCGAAGCTTGGCTCGCCGGTGGTGAGGAGATTTTGATCACCAAGCACTCGAAGGCGGTGGCAAAAATTTCGCGCGCCACGGAGACTCCCGCCGCAAAACTTCCGCCGCATCCAGATTACAGAGCCCGCTTGAAGCGCATCTGGGGTGACCGGGTATTCACTCAGGCTGAAGTGGACGAGATGCGGGCGTTTGAAACGGGAGAGCCATGATTGCCTATCCGGATACGAGTTTTCTCTGCTCGGTTTACAGGAAGCAAATCCACACACCGGCAGCGCTCACCTACAGGGAGGCTATGACCGAGCCCCTGCATTTCACGCGCCTTTTGGAATTTGAATTTCTCCAAGCCATCGAGCTGCAAGTCTGGCTCCACTCTTCGGATCGCAAAAAGGGATACTCGCGCCGGGAAGCAGAGCAAATGATCGAGGACTGGGAGACAGATATCGCATCGGGTCTGAACAAGGTTGTGCCTTACGATTCGGATGCCGTCTTGCGGCTTGCTGGCGTTTTCTCGAAAAATCGCACCGCGCAAGGCGGGCATAGGAGTTTGGACATCCTGCATGTCGCGACCGCTGTTCATCTCGGGACCAAGGAATTTCTGACTTTCGATGGACTCCAGCGCGCTCTCGCAAAGCATGCTGGACTGAAAATTCCTTTGTAGCAGAGCGCGGAACTGGGGACTTCCCCTCCCTCCCTTTCGCGCATGGGTAGGGATATTTTTCCCCATGGACATAAAAATCCAACGCGCACTTGAGGGGGAAAGACTCGAAAACCTGAGCCCCATCTTGGCCGGGCAGGGAATTACGGACGAGCTTCTGGATCACATCACCGACCGGGATTTGAGAGAAATTGGCGTGGACAAGCTTGGCGTGAGGCGGCGCTTGCTCTTGGCATTTGAGGCGGAAGGAAAAAGTGTCGGTATGATGTCGCAATTTTCAGGCGGCAGGCTGCCGATCGAGTCGGATATGGCCGGGCGTGAAGTCGCGCCTTTCAAGATCGGCAGGCACGCGGTGCTGAGGGACGAGTGGAACACCGTGAAAATTTGGGGACTGGCAAACGGTTATCAAATAAGCGGCGGAACCGCGATTTCCCCACTCCGTCCTGTGGTGCAAGTGAGTTGGTATGATGCCGTCAAGTGGTGCAATGCCAAGAGCGAGCGGGCAGGGCTGGCATCGCCCTATCGGTTGAGTGGTGCTGTTTATCGAAGAGGAGAATTCGGCCCCGATGGAGCCTCCTCGATCGATTGGGATAAAAGAGCAAATGGCTATCGATTGCCGACAGAGGCCGAGTGGGAGTGGGCGGCGCGCGAAGGAGCAATCAATTGCCACCGATACCCTGAAAAGGAATGCGAGACAAAGCCTGACGCTACGGGAATTTCCAACATGAGCGGTGATTTTTTTGACTGGTGTTGGGATTGCGAAGAATCCGGCTCGGAACGCCGGATTCGCGGCGGAAGCTGGAAACACCATGTCGGACTCGAAACATTCGGATACCGCTGCAGCCGCCTCCCGAATAAAAGCGACCATGTCACTGGCGTTCGCCTTGCCCGAAATATCCCCGGCAACCCCTCATAGTATGGGGACATCTCCCACCTCCCTCTCCGGGTTGTTGCTGGAAACTTATGCCATCATGACTACGAACATCCACTTGATCCTCGAACGCGAACACCTCGATAATCTCATTCCGCTTTTTGAAAAGCAGGGTGTCACGGATGAGATTCTCGACACCATCACGGATGAGGATTTGCAAACATTGGGAGTCGAGAAGCTCGGCGATCGACGCCGGGTTCTTCTGGCTTTCGGCGACGGGACTGGCGGCCCATTCGACCTCACCGCCATGGCACAGGTCGGCGGCGGCTTACTTCCACAGGATTCGGAATTTTCAGGCCAGAAAGTGGAGCCCTTCCGGATCGGGAAATATCCAGTCACACAACTCGAGTGGGAGCGGATTAGAATCTGGGCAATGGCCCATGGTTTCAAATTGGAAGCCGGCGAAGGAAATGGCAGCCGCCACCCGATCACCCACGTGAGTTGGTATGATGCCATCAAGTGGTGCAACGCCAAAAGTGCCATGGAAGGTCTCAAACCGATCTACAGCATCAATGGAAAAATCTACCAGAACGGCGAATACGGTCCTGATGGCTCAACGCTGGTTGAAATGAATGCCGCAGCGGATGGCTACCGCCTGCCGACCGAGATGGAATGGGAATGGGCGGCGCGCGGAGGCACTTTGAGCCAAGGATACCAATTCAGCGGAAGCGACAACCCCGACAAAGTCGCGTGGCACGAAAAAAACTCAAATGGTGGAGCGCATCCCGTGGGGCAAAAGCAACCCAATGAACTCGGAATCCACGATATGAGCGGCAATGTCTGGGAATGGTGCTGGGACAAGGACGAAACCGGCTCGGCCTGCAGAATTCGAGGAGGAAGTTGGATGCAGCTCGATGGACACGGCACCGTCGCATACCGGGTAAGCCGCAGCCCGGACAGCAGGTACACCGTCATCGGCTTCCGAGTCGCACGAAATTTGTAGGGGAGGGGTTTAAAATCTGCTCGGGGGGGGACTCGAACCCCCATGCCTTGCGGCATGCGCCCCTCAAACGCACGTGTCTGCCATTTCACCACCCGAGCGAAGGAAGACAGAAAGTAGCGGGTTTCCGATCGGATGCAAGCGCGAATTTCCAGGGAATGCGCTTGCCGCTTCCAGCAGCCTGAAACTACATTTGCGGCATGAAAGTATTGGTGACCGGCGGTGCCGGATTCATTGGCTCGCATGTCTGCAGGCGCCTCTTGTCCGAGGGACACGAGGTGGCGGTGATCGATGATTTTAATGATTTTTATAATCCGGCTATCAAGCGCGCCAACATCGCCGCGCTCGGTAGCGGAGCGCTCATTCACGAGGGCGACATAAGGGACCGCGATTTTGTGCGGCGGGTTTTGTCCGATGGAGGTTTTGATGGCATCATTCACACAGCCGCGCGCGCCGGTGTGCGGCCCTCGCTCAAGGATCCCCAGCTTTACATCGACACCAACATAACGGGCACGCACAACCTGCTGGAAGCGGCCCGGGAGCAAGGCGTGGGGAGGTTTGTCTTTGCATCCAGTTCGTCGGTTTACGGATTATCCAAGACGGTTCCCTTCACCGAAGACCTTGCACTGCCTCAAACGCTGAGCCCGTATGCGGCGACAAAGCTTGCCGGCGAGCATCTCTGTGGAAACTACGCGCATCTCTACAAAATGCGGGTTGTGTGTCTGCGATTCTTCACCGTTTACGGCCCGGGGCAGCGTCCAGACCTGGCTATTCACAAATTCACCGACGCGATCCACCACGGCCGCTCGATTCCCCAATTCGGCGACGGCTCCACGCGGCGCGACTACACCTACATCGACGACATCGTGCAGGGCGTGATGGGTGCGCTGCACTACGAGGGGCCGTATTTCGATATTTTCAATCTGGGAGAAAACCAAACCACGACTCTCTCGGAGCTGATTTCTGCGATCGAAAGCGCGCTGGGCAAAAAAGCCATCATCGAGCGCCTGCCCGAGCAGCAGGGGGACATGCCGCTTACGGCGGCGGATATCACGAAAGCCCGCGAGCTTCTGGGCTATGATCCCCAAACGAAAATTCAGGAGGGCATTCCAAAGTTTGTGGAGTGGTATTTGAACAAATGAACGACGCCCTCGACATCGCCTCGGCGCTCATTCGCATTCCCAGCGTGAATCCCGATGGCGGTGATCCCGGCACGGATCAAACCGGCGAGGCGTCCTGTGCTTCGTGGGTGGCAGATTTTTTGCGGGGCTGCGGAGCGGAGGTTTCCTTGCGCGAGGTTTTGCCTGGACGACCGAATGTCGTCGGACGCTTTCCGAGCCGCTGCGCTGCTGGTCGCCGGATTCTTCTGGCTCCGCATCTCGATACGGTGAGCGTGGCCGGAATGACGATCGATCCCTTCAGCGGCGAGGTGCGCGACGGGAGGCTTCTCGGACGTGGCGCCTCGGATACCAAAGGCACGGCAGCCGCCATGCTTTGGGCACTGCGCGAGGCGCGGGAGATTTTGGCCGAGTCACACTACGAAATCTGGTTTGCCGGGCTTGTGGGTGAGGAGGCCGGCCAGTTCGGGGCGAAGGCTCTCGCGGCCGAGGAGAAATTTGATTTTGTGATGGCAGGTGAGCCGACATCACTGAATGTCGTCTACACGCACAAGGCCTCGTGCTGGCTCCAACTTCGCACCCACGGGCGCGCTGTCCACGCCTCCCAACCCGAGGCGGGGGAAAATGCCATTTATCAGATGATGCAGGCGATCGAGTGCTTGCGGAGGGAAGGAATTCCGAGATTGGCTGCGAGTTCGAATCCAGTTCTTGGCACATCAACGCTCAGCGTCGGAACAATCCGGGGCGGATCGAAGGTCAACATCGTTCCCGATTTTTGCGAAGCCTCGGTGGATATTCGTATCATTCCCGGCATGGATCCGGAGTTCATTGTAGATCTTTTACGTCAGCGTGTGCCGAATATCGAAGTGGATCTGAAGCGCTCGGAACCACTCTATACCGACCCCGCGCATCCAATGATCACTCGCCTTCAATCGCTTGGTTCCGAGTTGGTGGGAGCACCTTGGTTCTGCGATGCCGCTGTATTCGCTTCGCACGGATGCCCCTCTGTGGCCATCGGCCCAGGCTCCATCGCACAAGCGCACACGGCGGATGAGTTCATAAGGGTCGCAGATCTCGAAGCCGGCGCGGAATTTTTTCTGCGTTTCTTGAATTCACTGAAGTAGGCCCCTGCATCAGCGTTCTTGATCTCTCGCTGGCGAAATGGAAGATTCGCCACCATAAGCAAGGAATATTACAGTTGGGAAAAAGACTCTCGGGCTTCTGAAAAACCATTCTACGCCCGCAAAATCGTGTGGGTGCCGCTGGCGGTTTTCGCCGTGGGTGTCCTTACAGCATGGATAGGCTTTGGCGTGCTCACACAGAAATACGAGGCGCGTGCAGAGGAATTCGACCTCAAGCAGGTGAGTCAGATGGAGGCGGCATCGATTCTCTACGACCGCAAGGGCCGCGAGTTCGGAAAGCTTTTCATTCAAAACCGCCAACCGGTGCCCTACGACCGCTTGCCGCCGATGCTGGTGAAGGCCGTGATCGCCGCCGAGGACAACCGTTTTTACGATCACGATGGCGTGGACTACATGGGCATCTTCCGCGCGGCCATAACGAACTGGCGCAAGGGCCGCATCGCTCAGGGTGCTAGCACGGTAACCCAGCAACTCGCCCGCAATTCCTTCGAGCTGCGCGAGCGCACCTACGAGAGAAAACTGGTGGAGCTCTACCTCGCCTGGCGCATCGAAAGAAGTTTCAGCAAGAAGGAGATCATGGAGCACTACCTGAACCGCGTTTATTTCGGCAGCGGTTTCTATGGTGGAGAAGCCGCCTCGCAGGGGTATTTCGGAAAAAATGCCATCGACATGACGATCGGCCAGTGTGCGACCCTCGCCGGTCTGCTCAAGAGCCCCCAGGCTCTCTCGCCATTCAACAACCCTAATGACTCCACCGAGTCCCGGAATTTCGTCCTCGGGCGCATGCGCGAGCTGGGATTCATCACGCGCAAGCAATACGAGGAGGAGTTGGCAACCCCTCTGGGCACAGTTCAACGGACGAATCCTTTCAAGGTTAGTTATGCCATCGAGCTGATCCGCCAGCAGGTCATCAAGGCGCTCGGCTTCGAGCGGGCTATGAATGGTGGCTACCGCATCGATACGACATTGGACTCCGACCTGCAGCAGGCGGCGGACCGTGCAACGCGTGAGGTTTTATTAAAAGTCGAGCAACAGACTGGCTATACTCATCCGACATTCGAGCAATATCGTGCGGCCACGAAGAAAATCGAAGACGCGATCAATCGCGGCAATATGTCCGTCAAAATGCCTGAGCCGAAATACCTGCAAGGAGCCGCTCTGGTTGTGGAGAATACTGCGGGCGGAATCCTCGCTCTCACCGGGGGTCGCGATTTCAAGCATAGCGAATACAACCGCGCCCTTCAGGGAACACGCTCCGTCGGCACAGCCTTCACGCCTTTTGTTTTCGCATCCGCCTACGAATCCGGCATCTTCCCTGGCGAGATTGTGCAGGATGCCTGTATCGACAACCGCTATGTGATGGTCGGTGGCGAGACTGGCCTCCTCGGTGAGTGGGGAGTCGAGGTCGAGGACAACGAATACGAGGGCCCCATGACCACGCGCGATGCCCTCGTGAAGGGCAAGAACGCCGCCACGGTGCGTCTTGGAATGCAAGTCGGCCTTGATGCGGTAAAAAAAACCGCCGCCGCTGCAGGCATCAGTTCGCCCTTGCGGGATTACTCGAATACCTTCCTAGGCAGCAGTGAGCTTAGCCTCGACGAACTCGTGCTCGGCTACACCATGTTTCCCAATGTGGGACAACGCCCCGCCGACCTCTACATCATCCAGTCGATCCGCGAGCCGGAGGGTGAAATCATTTTCAAGGCCCCGCGCAAACGCTACCGCGCCATCTCGCCGACAGCCGCTTACCAGACACATTCTGTGATGTCCGATTTCATGGCGCGAGGAGTTGGTGCGCTCGGACGAAAACAATTCGGACTCGGCGGCTTCCCGGTCGCTGGAAAATCCGGCACGGCCTACGGGTTCACCGACACCTATTTCATTGGCTACACAAACACTGTGACCTGCGGTGTATGGGTCGGCTTTGACAAACCCACAAAAATCTACCGAGGAGCCTTCGGCAAGGATCTCGCCCTTCCGATCTGGAGCCAAATCATGAACGCCGCCGCGCAGAGCTACCCGCCCCGCGAGATCGAGCGTCCTTCCGGCCTCAAGGAGGTCGAAATCTGCCGTTCCTCCGGGCTCCTCGCCACAACGCGCTGCTCGGCGAAACCAGCCGACCCGGTCACAGGCGAACGCCCTCCCGACGCGAACACCTACAAGGAACTCGCCACCGAAAAACAAGCTCCCACGATCCCCTGCGACATCCACGGCGGCGGAGTCCGCACATACGCGAAGGAATTCGACGAAGCGGACTGGCCACGTGCGGCAACCGCCATCGATCTCACAAAAATCCGACCTGTTGCCATGACCTCGCCGCCGTTGGTTGGCTTCAATGACATCTACCGATCCGTCCGTCCCGGCGCGGAATCTGAAAACGACGAGGACATTCCTGTGGCCAAAGCAGTTCCGGTCAATGCGCCTCCTCCCGCCACCGAGGGAGTTGTGCCTGCTGCTCCCGCATCCGGCGAAGTTGAAATCCGCCGCGCGGAACCTGTGAACTCCCAAACCGCCCCCATGGAACAACCATCCATCGAGGCACCGCCGCCTGCGGCGATTGATTTTTTCTAATTCTCCGATGGTTGAACTCCGCCAAGTCAGCAAGCGCTTCGGGTCACACGAGGCTCTGAAAGACGCGAGTTTTTCAATCAAAGCCGGCGAGTTCATGACATTTCTCGGTCCCTCCGGATGCGGCAAGACCACCTGCCTGCGACTCATCAGCGGATTCGACACGCCAACCTCAGGCCGGATTTTTATCGATGGCAAGGATGTCACATTTGATCCCCCCTACCGGCGCAATGTGAATCAGGTTTTTCAAAATTACGCCCTCTTCCCGCATCTCACGATTTACGAAAACATCGCCTTCGGGCTGCTCATGAAACGGATCGCCCCGCCGGATATCACACGCCGCGTCCAGCGCGTCTTGGAGATGACCGCGCTGAGCGATTTCGTGAACCGCAAGCCAGCCCAGCTATCCGGCGGCCAGCGCCAGCGCGTCGCCTTGGCTCGCGCGATCGTCTGCGAACCCAAGGTCCTCCTCCTCGACGAACCCCTCAGCGCCCTCGATGCCAAGCTGCGAACCCAGATGCGGACAGAACTTAAACAACTCCAAAAAAAACTCGGCATCACCTTCATCTATGTGACCCACGACCAGGAAGAGGCCCTGACGATGAGCGACCGCGTGGCAGTGATCAATGCCGGCCGCGTCGAGCAGATCGGGACCGTGAGCGAGATTTACTACAAGCCGGCCACGCGTTTCGTCGCTTCCTTCATTGGCGATACAAACATCGTCGAAGCACAAATCCTCTCCTCCGACTCCGGCATGCTGCGATGCCGCTTGGAGGGTGGACTCGAGTTGCATGTCCGCCGACAGGAATCTCATGCGTCTGCAAAAATCCTCCTTTCTCTGCGACCGGAAAAAATCCGCCTTCATCGCATCGATCCCGGAGGTGTCAATTCCTTCTCCTGCCAAGTCGCCATGGAAGTCTTCAGAGGCGCCGTGGATGAACTCACCCTTACCGCTCAGGGGAATCTCCAGCTCGGTGCGATCCTTGCCAACGACGGCAACGCTGGAACGGATTTCCATGAAGGAGATCAGGTCTTCGCCAGTATCCAGCCAGAGGATATCCACATCGTCGAGGAGTGATTTTGCCTACTTTGGGCGAAAGAGTTATTTTTTTCGACAACCAAGAGCTCATTTCCGTTCAAAAAATTTCAAAAAAAGATTTGACCTCCTTTTTCAATGAGATACGACATCGCTCAGATAGTGCCTGAGCGGTGAGAACTGCCGCATCAGGCAAGTTATCTCGGGACAGCTACAAAGCAAGTCCCGCGAAAAGAAACAAACAACAAACAACTAAACAAAAATGAAACTGAATAAATCGATTGTTGCTCTCACGAGCCTTGTGGCCTTTGCCGCTACGCCGCTCTTCGCGGGAACCGGCAAAACCTTCAAAGAGACCGTCGTGGTCGAAGAGGAGGAATCCTCATGGTATAACGCTGCTCTCAGCACCGGTTGGGACAGCCTCTACATGTTCCGTGGTGCTAATGTGCTCCGCTCCGGGGGCTACGGCTCCAGCCTTTACTGGACTGATGCCAGCTTCACTTGGAACATCACAGACAACGACTTCCTGACCCTTGGTGGCTGGAACGCTTTTGGTCTTGGTCAAGGCACTTCCTACAAAGAGTTTGATGCCTACGCAAACTATGTCCACACCTTCGGAGACCTTTCTGTTGGTCTCGGTTATACGTTCTACTTTGTTTATCCAAATGGATCTAACTCCTATGCCAACGAACTGAGTGCATCGGTCGCTTATGCGATTGATCTCGGTTTCATGACATTGACGCCCTCGGCTGAATACTACTTCAACCTAGGTCCAGACAACGACACAGACAGCGGAAATGGCCTTGTTGAAATGGCCAGCAGCTACCTCGACCTTCGTTTGACTGGCAGCATTCCAGTCATCAAAGATGTTGTTTCCATTGACCCATGGACAGCCTTTGGTCTGAACTTCGGATATAACCAAGACGGAAACGGCGGAGAATTTGATGGTGCCAACAACCTTGAATTCGGTGTTGCCGTTCCTGTTAAAGTCAACGACGTGATCACAATATCCGGATATGGAGCCTATAGCTACGCCTTCGAAAACCTCTGGGGCACAACCCAGCCCAGCACATTCTGGGGCGGTGGCAAAGTCACCTTTGCGTTCTAAAATCGCTTAAAAATCTCAACAAAAACCCCTTCCGGTTATGCTGGAAGGGGTTTTTTATTGCGCTCCCGGGAGCAATTTGGAATTGGCCGTTGCTGCGCGCACTTTGGCCACATCCTCTGCTGACACCTTGTGAGCCTGCGGGCTCCATGTGGTGAGTATGTAATTTAAAACCTCAGCCGTTTGCTCATCGGTCAAGTCTGCGCGCCATGAAGGCATGATGCCCTTGTAGATTTTTCCATCGCGATCCAGCGGCCCACGCTGGCCGAGCAGCAGAAGACGAATCAACTCCTCGGAAGACCCTGCAAGACGCGGCGAACCCTGAAAAGGCGGGCAATTTCCTGGAATTCCCCCGCCATCGACCTGATGACATGCCGTGCAGCGGGTCAGATAAATATCCCGACCAGTCAGCGGTGTCGTATCCACGGTGGAATCCGGAGTCGGACCGCAGGCCGAAAGACTGAGCGCACAGAGCATCCCCCCGCTGAACTGGAGTCGGGATTTCCATCCGAGCCCAGTATCCAAGGGGTTTTGTAAAAAAATCGGCCTATCCATCTCCTCTGTGCTCTCTGTGTCCTCTGTGGTCAATCCTTCCGCTGCGGCAACCCCAGCACACGCAGCATATCACCCGCCAGAGCCTCTGTATTTGCAAGCTGATCCATCTTATAAACCAAGCGCAGGTTTCCCTTGGGATCGATCAAGTAGGTGCTGGTCGAATGGTCGATCAAATAGTCATCCTTGTTCTGCGGTCCCTTGGGATCCTTCCGGTAAAAGGCACCGTAAGCCCGCGCCGTGTTGCCAATGGCCTCGGGCGTTCCTGTGAGGCCCGTGAATTTTTCATCGAACATCGGCATGTATTTTTTGAGGTCCGAAATGTCGTCCCGCTCATCCACGCTCACAAAAACAACGCGCACCCGATCTCTCGCCGCCTCGGGGAGCGCACGGCGGGCTGCGGCGAGATTGGCCAGCGAGGCCGGACAAATGTTCGGGCAGCAAGTGAAACCAAAATTCAACAAAACCAGGCTCCCGCGCTGGTCCTCCAAGCGGAATGGTTGTCCATTCTGGTCGGTGAGTTCGAACGAATATGCGGCCCGCAGCGGCTCTAAGCTTTTCCCAAACCAAGCGGCGTCATCTTTTTTGGGAGACTCCATTCCGGCTATAATCCAAATCGCTCCACCAACCAGAACGCCGAGTGCCAGAGCGAGCTGCAATGCTTGGCGGCGGGGTTTAGGAGTAGAAGCCGCCTCAGACATTTTTTAGCATCCGGATTTCCTCAGCGGCGTCCTGCGCGCGGAACACCGATGTCCCGGCCACAAGCAAGTTGGCCCCGCTCCGAACCGCCTCGGTCGCCGTTTTGACATTGATGCCGCCGTCGACCTCGATATGGAAATCAAACGCCCCTGTCTCACGCCAAGCCGCCGCTTCAGCAACTTTGTCCAGCATCGAGGTCAGGAATGGTTGACCGCCAAAGCCGGGGTTCACAGTCATAATCAAAAGAATATCAAACTGCCCGAGAAACGGCTTTACCAGTTCGACAGGCGTTGGGGGACTGACGGCGAGCCCGGCCAGCAGCCCGGCATCGCGCACGGCAGCGAGGGTCTTTGAGACATCGTGGTCAGCCTCGACATGCGATGTGATCGAACTCGCGAGAGGAAGAAAACGCGGGAGATAGTGGTAGGGATGTTCGATCATCAGGTGCACATCGAGCGGCAGGCGCGTGTGGCGCGAGGCCGCTTCCACAAAGGCCGGGCCAAACGAAATGTTGTCCACAAAATGGCCATCCATCACATCGCAGTGAATCCAATCCGCGCCGGCTTGGGTGACGCGTTCCACCTCCGCACCGAGGCGACTAAAGTCACAGGCTAAAAGAGACGGAGCAACGATGGTTTTGCGCAGAGCCATGGAAATGACATACCTTGCCGGCATGGAATTTGCGAGCGACGAATACTTCATGCGCGAGGCGCTGCGCCAAGCCCGCCGTGCCTATGCCGCCGACGAGGTGCCGTGCGGCGCGATCATTGTCAGGGAAGGGGAAATCATCGCCCGCGCGTGGAACCAGGTTGAAATGCTCAAGGACGCCACCGCCCACGCCGAAATGCTCGCCATCACCCAGGCCGAGGCCGCGATGGAGGACTGGCGTCTCAACGATTGCGACCTTTATGTGACGAAGGAACCCTGCCCCATGTGCGCCGGAGCCATTGTCCACACACGGCTCCGCCGCGTCATTTTCGGATGTCCCGACCCACGGGGTGGCGGTGCCGGAGGGCTGGTGAACATTCTCCAAATGCCCCAACTCAACCATCGTTGTGTCATCACTTCCGGCATCTTGGCCGATGAATGCGCGGGCCTGCTGCGCGATTTTTTCCGGGCCAAACGCGAGCAGGCGGGCGTTATGAAATTGACCACAGAGGACACAGAGAGCTCAGAGGAAAGGCCAATATGAAGAGCACGACGGCGGTTCCTTTTGAAACTTTTCCCGCCTTAGATGCCCTCTCGGCGATTCGGGCAGTTTTTTTACAGCGTATGCCGGGGTTGGATGTCAAAACCGACCGCGAAACAGCGTTGCAGCGTCTTGCCGGCATTCAGCAACAGGCTTTGAATGAAGCGGGGTTTGCCCAGATGCGGCTTGCGAAGGCTAGCCAGATTCACAGTGCCAATGTCGAGCGTATTTCCAGCACCGACACCTTCCCCGTTCTCGACTGCGATGCCCTTGTCACCACAGAACGCAGCCTTTGCCTCGGTATCTATGTGGCGGACTGCGCTGCCGTCTATGTTGCCGACCGTCACGGCCGTGGTATCGGACTCGCACACTCGGGACGCAAGGGAACGGAGCTCGGCATCGTTTCAAAAACCATCGCCGCTGTCTGCGCTGCCACCGCAGCCGATCCACAAGACCTCATCGTGCAAATCTCCCCATGCATCCGCCCGCCGCACTACGAAGTCGACTTCGCTGCCGAAATCCGCACCCAGGCCGCCGAAGCAGGAGTCCGTGAAATCCACGACTGCACAAGTTGCACCGGCTCGAATCTCGAAAAATACTACTCCTACCGAAAAGAAGCCCGCCAAACCGGCCGCCTCCTCGCGGCGCTGGCGCTGATTTGACGCCTTCCTGCCGCACATTGATCAGGCCGAGCTTTCCAAAAAATCAGCGCTTCACAAAAAAGAGCGTAGCCTGGTCGTCCCGCCCGTGAAAACTGCTTCACACATTCAAAAAACACCCCCGAATCAAATGGGGTCAGCACGCGAGTGGCTTCATTTGTCCGGCAGCAGAAACACTAGGGCAACGGGTTATCTTGCGTTTATTTGAGTTTGCTCCTTTTGCCCATTTTTAGAGGCGCGAGGTTATAATGGCGCTGATCTTTTTTACGACATCCATCGCCTTTTGTGCAGCGGCGCAACCTCTGATATCTGGCGATAAACAACATGATCTTCATCGCTTGCATGGGGCCCTTGGAATCATTGTGGCCTTGCGTGCAAAATAGGGGTTGACACCTTCGTTATCTGTGATAACATTTATTCTCGTTGTCTATGATTTCCCCATTCGCCGAGCCGTCTCCCGCCTCTCTGGAGGCTTCCTTTCTCCTGACAG
>DGXZ01000036.1 GCA_002396485.1 Spartobacteria bacterium UBA5019 | reverse complement strand
AATTCCGCAACTTATTGCAAATCAGTATTTCGGCCCTAAAAAACCCTCACGCTGGAAGGGGCAGGCGGAATGTCCAACAGTCTTCCACTCGCTTGTGGCGGAGGAATTGAAACTGCTTGGCTACTGATATGTTGGTGGGTTCACCGCCATAGTAAATCACCGAATTTTTAAAATGAGCGTTTTTGCTGATGCCAAAATTTAGAATTCAAAATTTGTCAAAGTGCCCAGAAATGCAAAAGATCATTGATGCCGAAAAGAGTGATTTTTTTGATTTACTTGCCCATGTCGCCTGCGCCAAAACCCCTCTCACCCGCAACGTCCACGCCGCCAACGCAATGGTCTATATCAACACCCGCTTCAGCGCCAAGCAGCAGGTCTTTCTCGATTTTGTTCTTCAGCACTACATGGCCGAGGGTGTCGAGGAACTCGATCAGCAGAAGCTCACGCCTTTACTCCGACTCAAATACGGCGCGATTCAAGACGCCTTAGCCGACCTCGGCCGACCGGAGGAAATCGAGATGACCTTTGCGGGTTTCCAAAAATCTCTCTACGCCGAGATGGTGGCTGAGGCGTTTTGGCTGTGACAACACCAGGCATCCACTCATACCCCTCGCAAGGCTTGTGAAAATCCTCCCGCCATCGGAGTGGATAGCCCTGCGCGCGGCTCACGAAAAGCGCGTCGATCCTTGGATTGCCCCCCGGTTGCAGCGCGCTTCACACGGGCTCAAACATCCGGTGGATGATTTTCTTTTCGAGTATTATCCGAATCGTCCCTCGCTTCTGCGGCGGTGGCATCCGGGCTTTGCCTTCGCCCTGCGAGGGGATGAGGCGGAGTTCTACCTCGGCGTCCCTGGCTACCTCGTCACGCGCTCTGGAGTAACGGTCGAGCCCCTGCCGGAGAAACGGCGACCCATCGTTCAGTGGCTCGGTCAGTTTCTCTCGAGCACGGCGAACCGGGCTCCGTTTTTCGGATGCCATGGCCTTCACGAATGGGCGATGGTTTACAAATCCAGCGAGGTTCGCCATGGGTCGCAACCGCTCCGCCTGTCGCCAAGTGAAGTCGCGGATGTTGTGGATTCGCTGCCCGTGAGGTGTTCGCACTACGACGCCTTTCGTTTTTTCACCCCGGAGGCGGGCCCGCTGAACCGCCTGCAACCGACGAGGCACGCCGCGCCGCAACTGGAGCAACCAGCCTGCTTGCATGCGAACATGGATCTCTACAAATGGGCCTTCAAACTCGCGCCCTGGTGTCCATCCGACCTCATCGCCGACACTTTTGAACTCGCCCGGGACATCCGCGAACTCGATATGCGCGCGAGTCCCTACGATCTGTCCTCTTTCGGCTACACAGCCGTTCCGATCGAAACGCCGGAAGGCCGTGCGGAGTATGAGAGATACCAAAGAGATTTTGCCGAGCGAGCACGCCCGCTGCGTCAGCGTCTGGTGCAACTGTGCGAGTCACTGCTCAACGACGCGGTTTGATGAATTGGACTAGCAATTAGCCATGCCAAGTCGTTTCTCCAGGGCGGTATAACGCCTGGCGGCACTAGCGTTGCGCACGGCGGTTTGAAGGGCTTTTTTTTGCCCTACGATCACAACGAGGCGGCGCCCGCGAGTGATTCCTGTGTAAACGAGATTTCTTTGAAGCAGGAGGTATTGCTGCATCGCGAGTGGCATGACGACAACAGGGAACTCCGAGCCCTGGCTCTTGTGGATGGTTATGGCGTAGGCGAGGGAGACTTCATCGAGTTCATTGAAGTCGTAAATGACTTCGCGTCCATCGAAGGTGATGAGAATCTCGCGCTCGAAGTCGTCAATCTTGAGAATCTCTCCGATGTCTCCATTGAAGACTTCTTTGTCATAGTTGTTGCGTGTCTGGATGACCTTGTCGCGGACGCGGAATTCCCAACCGAACTTCTCCACCGAGGGATCGCCGTTGCGCTTGGGGTTCAGGCGTTCCTGAAGAACGCGGTTCATCTGAATGGTGCCCAGGGAGCCTCGATTCATCGGGCAGAGAACCTGGATGTCGCGGCGAGGGTCGAGCTTCCATTTTCTCGGAATTCGCTCAGCGACAAGTTCAAGAATTGTGGCAGGAACGGACTCGGGCTCCTCGCGCTCGATGAAGAAAAAATCGGTGTCTTTTTCCGACTCCGGCATGGCGCCGCTATTGATACGGTGGGCATTCACGATGATGCGACTACTCGACGCCTGACGGAAAATTTCCGTGAGCCGCACGACCGGTACGGCACAGCTGCGGATGATATCCCCCAACACAGCGCCGGGACCGACGCTCGGCAGTTGATCCACGTCACCCACTAAAATCAGATGTGCGCGGGCTGGCAGGGCTTGGAGAAGCTTGGACATCAACTGCACATCCATCATCGATGTTTCGTCCGCCACCAAAAGGTCGCAATCGAGAGGGTTCGAGGGATTCCTGGAAAAACCGGAGTTCTGGTATTCAAGCAGGCGGTGAATGGTCTTGGCCTCGAGACCTGTGGTTTCGGAAAGGCGCTTCGCAGCGCGACCGGTCGGGGCGCAGAGGAGGCACTTCACCCGCTTGGCCCGGAGAAGCGTGAGAATGGAATTCACCAAAGTCGTTTTGCCAACGCCAGGTCCGCCGGTAATCACCAACACGCGTGAACAAAGCGCGCGGCGCAACGCCTCGGCCTGACTGGGAGCCAGATCGATGGCTTTTTTTTCCTTCAACCAAGCGATCGCCTTGTCGGCATCGATCTCCGGATATTCCGCCCTCGCCCCCGCCAATCGGGCGAGGCGGGAGGCGACTTCGACCTCGGCGCGCCGGATTGGAGGAAGGAAAATCAAATCCTCGCCAGTGATGCCATCCTCATCCAATTCACCTTCTGTCAGCATCTCCTTTAAAGCGCGCTGCAAAATGAGGGAATCCATCACCAGAAGATCCGCAGCGTTTTTAAGAAGAATGTCCTTGGGAAGCGCACAATGGCCGTTGCCACCGGCCTCTGAGAGCGCGTGGGAGAGTCCGGCCCGCGCACGCAAAATCGAGTCATCGGGAATGCCAAGCTTGCGGGCGATATCGTCAGCAGTCTTGAATCCGATTCCGGAAATGTCGCGTGCGAGCAGATAGGGATTGGCTCGTACCTTCTCCACGGCCTCGTCGCCATAGGTCTTGTAAATCCTGACCGCGCGGCTGGTACTAACCCCATTCGAGTGGAGAAAAACCATGATCTCGCGGACGATTTTCTGCTCGGCCCATGCCGTGCGGATCGTGCGTCTCCTCTCGGCACCGATTCCCCTCACCTGCTCAAGCCTCACGGACTCCTTGTCGATAATGTCGAACACACCCTCGCCGAATTTCTCGACAAGCTTCTTGGCGTAGACAGGACCGATGCCCTTGATGAGACCGCTTGCGAGGTATTTTTCGATTCCCTCGCGCGAGGTGGGAGCACTCGTCTGAAGGAGTTCCGCCTTGAGCTGCGTACCGTGATCACGATCCTGAATCCATGCGCCCTCGGCTGTGAGCCATTCCCCCGCATTGATGCTCGAAGCGCGACCGACGACAGTGACCAACTCGCGGCGTCCATCGACTTTCACCCTCACAACACAAAATCCCGTTTCCTCGTTGTGAAAAGTAACCCGCTCGATCAGTCCGGTAACGCTGCTCATGGGACGCGGCGCTTTTTCAACAGATACCCACGCCACATGTAGATCAAGATTCCAAGTGGCATGAGCGCCACCACGGGCCACCATGTGAGCACGGGAGGGAGTGCTCGATCGACGGGAAGCTCAAAGGAAACGAGATCGGTTTTGCCATCGCGTGAAATCGATACGCCCAATTCCCACAGACCGGGCTCGGGAATTCCAAGCACTGCGGAATACAACAGTCCATTCCCGGCATGTCCCGGAATCGCTGGAACAACCTGCCCCGGAGTCACGCACCCGGCTCCCCTCCATGCCAATTCCGGCGAGGGACGACTGAGCTTGTTGAGTCGAAAGCCGACCACCGCATCAAGGACCGGACCGCTCTTTCCCACCTGCTCCACGAAGAGGCTCATGTCCGCGAGACCCGCTCGCAACGGCGAGGGATTCCCAAACAGAACCACTCGATAAGCACCCGCCTGCTTTTCAGCCAGCACACGCCCGCCATCGGCGTGCAAAACATCCAATAATAATACCCACACGAGAAGACAAGCGAGGCTTCGGCAAATGGCTCGGCACAATGACATGGCGGGCGACGGGATCACGTCTGCACTTTAAGACGCGTGTCCCAGCATAAAAGCCCCGAAATGGAAGGACGCATTGAATATTGTGAAAAACTCCGGCGGCGGCATATTGACAGTCTTTCCATCCTCACATGAGAGTCGCCCGCTGGTTCATTTACGGATTCCCTGTTTTCCTTTTTCTGCTCATCGCCGTTTCCTTCTGGAATTCTGCGAGCCTGACCTCGGACAAAAAGAACGAGATGTCCCTCGGCGTTCTCGGGGAGCCATCAACGCTCAACCCGATCCAACAGGCCGACAACGCCGCATCGCAAGTGGCGGGATCTCTTTTCAACGGCCTCCTGAAATACAGCCCGGACTTGGAAATCATCGGCGATCTGGCTGAGTCGTGGTCACTCGACCAAACCACGACTCTGGTCTTTCGAAACGAGGAGTCAGCAAGTGCGGCAAAAAACCAGATCGAGTCGCTGCGCGCGGAGTGGAGCGCCTGGACACTGGATGCCATAAAACAAAGCGGGCGCGAGCTTCTTCTGCACTTCACCGAGCCCGGCCTCGAGTCTTCTAAAAAAATTGTTTCCCTCCTCCCCGCAGATTCCTTGGCACCTCTGGCGACACTGCGCGTGGAGGTGAAGGAAAATGCCTCTGAGACTCTGCAGCGTCTCAGCAAGGCCCTGCCAGACGGATCCCTGCTCCGCGTATGGGTGGAAAGCGGGGCGGCTTTTGAAATCAGTGCAGACCCTGCGCTCAAGACCGATATCGAAAAATGGCTCACTGCCAACGGAGGCGGCACAGTCCACATTGGCCAGACGCTTTCCTTTTTCGCTGAGCCACAGGTTGTCTTCCATCTCCAGAAAAACGTCCGCTGGCACGACGGGGCACCCTTCACCGCACGCGATGCCGCCTTCACCTACCGGGCCATCATGGATGACGCCACGGCCTCCCCGCGCAAGCCGGACTTCGATTTGATTCTCAAGGCGGAAACGCCGGACGAGCACACCTTCCGCGTGACCTACCGCAAGCCCTACTCGCCAGCACTGGAGAGTTGGATGATTTCACTTCTCCCCTCGCATTTGCTGGAAGGAAAGCCCCAGAGCTGGTGGACGCAGAATTTCAACCGCACACCCGTGGGAACTGGCGCTTTTCGTTTTGCGGAGTGGAAGACGAACGAGTTCATCCGCGTGGAGAGAAATCCCGATTACTTCGATGCCCCAGGGCCTTGGATGGATGGAATCGTCTATCGATTCATGCCCGACCAACTCACCCTGCGTCTCGCATTTGAGACACGACAGGTGGATTTCTGGGGTGCCGAGCCGTGGACCGTGAATGCCTTCGTGAACGACACTCGCTTCAATGTCTTCACAAGCCCGACGAGCAGCTACACCTACATCGGTTGGAACCTCAAGCGCCCGCTCTTCCAGGATTCGCTGGTGCGCCGCGCCCTCGCGCATGCGGTCGATGTGCCATCCATGGTGCGCTTCATTCTTTATGGCCACGGCCTCCAGAGCACAGGACTCTTCACCCCGCAGATGTGGTTTTTCAACCCGGATATCAAACCCTTTGCCTATGACCCCGAGCAAGCACGCGCACTACTCTCCGAGGCGGGATGGAAACCCGGTCCGGATGGAATCCTTCAAAAGAATGGGCAGCGCTTTTCCTTCACCCTCATCACGAATAATGGAAACGAGGTCCGGCGCGACATCGCCACTCTCACGCAGGATGGTCTCAAGCAGCTCGGTATCGAAGTGAAGGTGGAACTTTACGAGTGGGCGGTCTTTTTAAAAAACCACATCAACAAAGGTGACTTCGACGCCATGGTGCTCGGATGGTCACTCGGCAACGGCTACGACCAGTTTCAGATCTGGCACTCCTCACAGACAAACCCGGAGCAACTCAATGTGGTGGGCTACAAAAGCGATAAAGCCGACCGCTTGCTCGATGACATCCGCCAGGAATACAACCGCGAGAAAATCATCAATATGGCGGGCGACCTGCAGCGGACTATTTACGAGGATCAACCTTACCTCTTCCTCTATGTTCCCGAGGATACGAGCGTGATGTGGAAGGACGCCTACCGCATCCGCCGACCGGATGGCAATGGTGGTTGGATCGATTCCCCCGTGGAAATGACCAAGGCGGGTTGGGCCTATTGGTCCGACTGGTTTTACAGGCCCGAGTTCGCGGAACGTCTTCCGTCTAATCCACGGCCTTGAACATAGCTGTGAAGAAATACAAGTAGGCGAAAACAAGCAGCCCAAGGATGACCACCACAGGGAAAAGGAGATTGATCCAGCCCATTTCCTGACTCTGGACTTCCAGATTGCGCAGCTGACTTGTGCGAGCGGCAACCGGATTGGTCAGCGCATCATTGGCCTTGCTCAAGGCAAAGCGCAGATGCTCGATCAAGTCGTCATACGATTGATACCGTTTATCGGGGCTTTTCGACATCATGCGGTTGATGACATAAGCCGTCTCGTTACAAACGTCGGGAGCGAAGGCCTGAAGACTCACCGGGCGGCTTTTAAGCTGTTTCAGCGCGACGAGGGATGAGTTGTCGGCCTCATAGGGCGGTCGACCGGCCATGGCATGGAACAGCGTACCGCCCAGGCTGTAGATATCACTTCGAAAATCCTCCGGCAGTTCATCAAGTTTCTCTGGAGCGACATAATAGGGGGTGCCCCATATTTCATTCGGAGACGTTGCGGCATCACTCGCCACCACAGCCAAGCCAAAGTCGACGATCTTCACCGTGCCTCGATCCCCAAAGAGGATATTTGCCGGCTTGATGTCGCGGTGAATGAGACCGATTTCCATGGCGGCTCGGAGGCCCTGTGCGACCTGAATCCCAACTTCAAGTGCTGTGATTTCAGGAACCATGACCCGTTCCTGCATAAGATCGTCGAGAGATCCACCGCCGACCAACTCCATGGCGATAAAAAATTGCGACCGACATTCTCCGAAATCAAAAATCCGAACAACATTGGGATGGTTGATCCTCGCTGTTGTGCGGGCCTCATGTGCAAGTTTATCAGATTCCGACTGCATGTCGCTGGCATGAATTTTCAGAACCTTCAAAGCAACCTCGCGACTAAGAGAAACATCCATGGCACGATAAGCCGCCCCCATTCCCCCCTCGCCGAGAAGGGACGTGATTTGAAACTGATTGAAGTTCGTGCACGCCTTGAAGAAGTGCCCGCAAGAAGTACAGGTGACATCTGAGAAGGCGCCGAAACCGGTCATATCAAGCTGAATTTGGCAACTAGGGCACGCTTCGATGCACGATGTGGTGACCCCGACATTTTTTTCTGTGCTACTCATGGGAAGGGAGTGGGAAACTTGATGATTTTCATTATAGCGCCTTCTCCAAACCGTTCGCAACCGCAAACTCAAATCTCATGCGGGACCGCGTTGCTAAATTCTTCCTGGGAGCATGAATTCAGTCACTGGACTCACAGTCTCCCGCTTTGAATCGCGCGCTCACCTTGCCATGTGGAGTCAGCAGAAACTCTCTCATTTTTTCAAAAATCCGTTTTCGGCTTCAGGGATCGCGCGTAAGATTTCAGGAGATGCCATGAAACAAAAAATCCTTCTCGTTGACGGGCACAGCATGATTTTCGACTGGGAAGACCTTGCCTCGCTGCACGGGCGCAACACCGCAGCCGCAAGAGAGGAACTCATTCGAAAACTCAATGGTCTCCAGGACAACTCGGATTGGACAATAGCCGTGGTTTTTGATGGAACCGGCACGAAGGCATCGAGCGATGGCACACCGCATGGCATCGCTGTTTTTTATTCGAAATCCGGACAGACAGCCGACTCCATCATTGAGCGCTTGGCCGCAAAGTATGCCAAGGACCACGAGGTCACGGTGGCAACAAACGACCGCATGGAGCGCACGACAGCCGAGGCCTTCGGCTCCCTGACCATCTCAGGCCTTCAACTCCGCGCCGAAATTGAATCCGCTCACAACGCCGTGCGAGACACGATCCGACGACTCCGCCGCTGATTTTTTTTAAATAAACTCTTGCGTGTCGGTCTCCGAGCCCCTACTTTACCTGCTCCTTTTCGAGGAGCCTTAGCTCAATCGGTCAGAGCGCTGCCCTGTCACGGCAGAGGTTGCGGGTTCGAGCCCCGTAGGCTCCGCATTGTTTTGTCCGGGACAAACCGGTGCAAAAATAGCCCTCCCCTCTACAAAGTCCGGGTTTTTGCCTGTAGCCTTGGACAAAACCACGCAAAGTTATTACACCCGAAACACTGTTTTGTCCCAACTTTCGGGACAAAAATTGGGACAAAAAACAAGGGGGGGCAGATGAAAATCGCTCTCACTTCCAAGGGTTCAGTTAGGCTTTTAGAATCTGGTCTCTGCCGTGTGCGGATTGTGAAAATGACGCGCGGCAAATACACATCGCACCGTCTTTCGTGGAAAGTTGGCAAGCGCACATTCCGCCGATCCTAGAATGATGAAACAGCCGCGCTCTCTGAGGCCGAGCGTATCGTTAAAAACCTCGCCGCATCTGAAGGTACAGCGACAGCTCTTAACAGCGAAGATGCAATCTACCTGATAGAATGCCGACGAAAGCTGGGAAAAATCCCAATGCACGTTGCTGTGGATTTTTATTTAACCCGAGACCGGATATTGGACAGAATTTACAGAATTT
>DGXZ01000054.1:37772-53558 GCA_002396485.1 Spartobacteria bacterium UBA5019 | reverse complement strand
CACTAGTGTCCGGTTTAGAGAGTAATGGCATTAAACTATAATCTCCAGGTGAATATTTTACAGCTAAAAACAGGTGTGAGGGATTTGAAGATTCAATCGTTGAAGCGTATTAAAATACGCAAAATCTACGCTTATGAATTCTGGACGGTTTGTTTTAACTCAGATTCTCGATCTAATTCACTGGCAGACCCTCTCTCGCTTGGTCAGCAAATACAACGCGGAGTCCAAGGTCAGGCACTTTGGAGTTCGACAGCAGTTGATTTGCATGGCATTTGCTCAATTAACTTGGCGCAATGGGCTTCGGGATATCGAAGCGTGCCTAAATGCGAAGCCCGAAGAGCTTTATCATCTGGGCTTTCGGGAACCAGTAGCCAAATCGACTTTGGCCGATGCCAACGAGACCCGCGATTGGAGACTCTGGGAGGATCTTGCAAAAAACCTGATCAACCGAGCCCGAAAGCTTTATCAAGGAGAGACCTTGGGGTTGGACTTGGACAATACGATTTACGCTCTGGATTCTTCAACAATCGATCTTACGATGTCGGTGTTTCCATGGGCAAAGTTTCGCTCAACAAAAAGCGGGATCAAACTTCACACGCTATTGGATTTAAGGGGCCCAATTCCCACTTGCATCTACATTTCCGACGCAAAACTCAGCGATGTGAACTACTTGGACGCGTTGATTTTCGAACCCGGAGCCATATACATCATGGACAGAGGATATGTCGATTGGGCGAGGCTTTATCAGATTGCAAGCTCTGGGGCGTTTTTTGTCATTCGGGCCAAGGACAATCTGCGTTTTACCAGATACAAGTCCCACCCTGTAGACAAAGCCACGGGATTGCGAAGCGACCAGATCGGGAAACTCACGATTCCCAAATCAAGGGGGGATTTCCCCACATATTTAAGGAGGGTTTACTTTTACGACGAAGAAAAGCAGAAGCATTTGGTATTCTTAACAAACAACTTGCAAATTCCGGCATTGACTGTGGCCAAGCTTTACAAAAAGCGGTGGGAAATCGAATTATTTTTCAAATGGATCAAAGGCAACTTGGAAATCAAGCACTACTACGGAACGAGTGCCAACGCGGTGAAGACGCAAATCTGGATAGCAGTATCGCTCTATTTGATGGTGGCAATCCTTCACAAAAGCCTAAAACTGCCCGGAAGCCTTCGCAATACTCTGCAGATTTTGAGCGTTCACCCGTTTGATAAAATGCCTTTAAATGAATTGCTTATGAAAACAACTTTTCAAAACCGAGGCGGGCAAAATTTTAATCAACTGGAGATGTTTGACTTATAACCGGACAGTAGTGATGTATGGTGGCCTCGGCGTTCCTGTGTCGGCGGTTTGGCCTTAACCGGACAGCAGCGCTTTGTTCCGCGCTCTTTATTGCGACGATTCCGATGGGAATTCTCGAGGCTTCTAGCACGTACGTTGATTATATTCTCACCTTTTGGATCATGAGCTTTGCCTGTTTCACGCTGCAACCTGAAGAACCCGGTCGCGCGGATGCAGTATCCCGCTTGCTGCCCGGTCTGACGTTGGGGCTGGCCATCCTCACGAAGGCGACTGCTTATCTCTATGCGCTCCCTTTTGTGATGCTTTACGCGATTCTCCAGTTCAGAAAGCAGCGCTTTGTTGCCATAATCCCACTTGCCGTGTGTGCTGCACTCGCCCTGCTCCTGAACGCCTCATTCTATGCCCGATGCTACGAAATGTGCGGAAATCCGCTGGGCATCACCGAGACAATTGTGGACAGGGAGAAGAATATCAACGGCGGTCACGTTAACGAGACTTTTGCCCCCAAGGCCATCCTGTCCAATCTCATCCGAAACACAGCCACGCACTTTCATGTGACTCCGTCGGTGACGGTCAACCTAGCGGTCGAAAAGGCAGTCGTCCGGCTCCACGAATTCTTTGGGATGGATGTCAACGACCGACGCACGACATGGTCCACCACGATGTTCCGCGCCCCCGGCGACGCCAATAAGAGGGTCCTCAAGGACCCCGGTGAGCGACGTAACTATCGCAGTGATGAGGGTATCTCGAACCCTTTTCATTTTTTGATGATTGTTCTCTCCATGGTCATCATTCTTGGTAGAAAAAGCCTACGGGAGAGGCCGGGGCTTGTGCTCTACACACTCTGTTGCGTGGTGGGCTTTTTGCTGTTCTCCGCCTACTTGAAGTGGCAACCCTTCCACAGTCGACTTCACACGCCCCTCTTCGTCCTGTCGGCGCCTTTCGTTGCCGTCGCCCTCTTCAACGTGAAAGATAACCGCTTGGGGATTCTTGGGCGGGCATTGAGCATGATCGTCCTGACGGGAATGGCGGTCCCGATACTCCTTTTTTCGTGCGAGAGGCCGTTGCTTGGCGAGCACTCGATGCTGTCGAAACAGCGGAATGAGCGCTATTTTTGGTTTCCTCACCGCAAAGAGCCGTATACGAAAGCGCAGCAGTTTTTAAAAGACCGGAAACTGAGTGCAGTCGGTCTGGTCGGCGGGGATGCGGATTGGGTATACTCGATGATGGTTCTGCTGAGAGAGGATCATCCGGATGTGCGCTTCATGGACGTGAACGTCACGGACCACTCAAAAAGCAAATATGACCTGAAACGATTCCGCGACTTTTTTCCGGACGCGATCATCTCCCTTCGACGGTCAAACAAGAGTAAGATCGAATCCGAGATCGTCTACAAGGGACGCGTATTCCAACTCTCTTCAAAGGAAGGGCACATCGGTGTTTTTCTTCCTGCGAATGAACAGGAGCAAAAAGGCGTGAACCCATGAGGACACAATAGAGTCCTAACCCAAGCATCGGATGATCGCCCGGAAACCCGCATAGGAATTTCAAAGCCCGATTTTCCCTTCCTTGGCATGCTCACTTGGGCACAAGTGATCGGGGAACTCCTTCTCATGCCAATGTCTGATCCTAGAAAAAGCATTGAACCACAGATTTCAGAAAACACAGATTACCAAGGCCTAGCAGAGTTCAAGGGTAAGCGTTGCACGGAGCACCCCGTTGTTTTTTGAGGGGTTGGTGTAAGTGTCTTAGGCGAATGCCACGACCCTTACAGCATCTACGCCACCTTTTTCAGCGAGAGTTTCTTTTCCGCCCAACGCTCGACTGAGCGCGGAAAGGGCGGCTCAGGGAGTCGCTTTTGGCGACTGGGCTTTTGGAGCGGCGGGGCGGTCCATCGCGATCAATTCGGAGACCGTGGCGAATGTGTAGCCTTTCGACTGGAGGGCATCGAGTGCTGCAGGCATCGCGTCGATGGTGGAGGCGTGGATGTCGTGGGCGAGGATGATGGCTCCTGGGGCGGCGTTTTTAATGATGTGGCTGGAGACGTGGTCGGAATTACGGATTTTCCAATCGAGGGGATCGACCGACCAGAGGATGACGCTGAGGCCGTATTCCTCGTTGAGGCGTTTGGTGAGGGTGGGGTTGATGGCGCCGTAGGGTGGGCGCATGACAACTGGGCGGATACCTGTGGCTTTTTCGATGGCCTCATTGGTCTGGGTGATTTCAGCAGCAAAGGCGGTCGGGCTGAGTTTGGTAAGCTGCGGGTGGTTCCAGCTGTGGTTGGCGATCTCATGGCCTTCATCGACGATGCGTTTGGCGATGTCGGGGAATTCGGCGACGCATTTTCCAATCACGAAAAATGTGGCCTTGATGTTGCGCTCTTTGAGGAGGTCGAGAAGTTTCGGTGTGAGCTTGGGGTGCGGGCCGTCATCGAATGTCATGGCCACGGTGCTACTGTCGACATTGCAACTGTTGTAGGTGGGCTTTCTCGGGGCGGCTGGTACTGGAGCTGGCGTTGGCGCGGGAACAGGAGCTTCTGCGCTCATGGATTGAATGACTGGCTGAGGCTCCACCACAACCGCTGCTTGCGGGGCCGGGTGCGGAGGGAGCTGGGCTTTGGCGGGTGCGTTGGAGGCGAAACACACAACGACCACAAAAAAAAGAAGGGTGGAGGCAAAGGCGACTACGGACTTAATCGGAATTCTCATGCGAAGGCGGATGGTTGAAGATGGCACAGGGCAGTGGAAAAAAAAGCAACTTTTGAGGTGAGGGGAAGTGGCGCCGAAGAGAGGGCCGCGACAGTCCCGGTTGTGCAGGCTCAAAGAATGACTGGTCATCGATGAGATTGCCACGCCGACCGAGAGAAATGGAACATGCCTGAGGATGTCCCTCCAAGGCAAAAGATCGCGCTGCCGAGAGGATGCGCGCGGAGCCGACCCTTGCTACTTGCTGTCGGTTTCCGCCGCTTCTCTTGCTTCTTTGATGGCGCTTTCGATGGCTTTTTTGGTTGGGTCGACTGGGAGATTGCCTTGCCCGGCGGCGGCGCGTTGGGCGTTTTGGAGTACTTTTTTGGCCTCCTCCACAGCCCGCTCGGTGGCGTCGGGCGTGCTGTTCGGGAGCGGTTCGTAGGTTGGGACGACTTGCGGCGTTGGCGTTGGCATTGCGCTCGGGGTGATGAACTGGTCCGCGATCAGGACACGGGCCTGGCGGAAGAGGCTTTCGACCTGTTGGCGCTGCTCACTGCCGAGGCCACCGCGGGCGGCGGCGAGGATTTGGATGCGGTAGTTGATGGCATCGTCGTAGGCGTCGTTCGCGTAGGGCAACTGCCGCACGCGGTGGGTTAGGCGCGAGGCGATGTTACCCTCTTGGAGAGCCTTCCCCTCGGCGTCGTAGGGAGAGCGTTTGCCGGGCTCCTCGAGCCACACGCCGGTTTCGTCCACCGTGCTGTAGAGCAGGTCGGCCTTCAAGCTGCCTTCGCGTTCGAGGACGACTTCCATGCAGGGCACCATGGCATTGTCGGAACTGGCGCGCTGGAGTTTGGTGTCGCCGATCTTCCATCCTGCGTTGCGATAGCACACGGTGACATCGTGGTAGCCGAAGAAGGGATAATCGAACGAGATCGTCGCAAGGGTGCTTACCTTCTGGTATTGCCAGATGTGAGAGTAAACACCGTCTTCGAAGGCCGCTCGCTTCGGCACAGGCTTCACATCCGAGACGAGGCGCCAGCCATCGATTTCCTGCGGAAGGGTGAATTTCGCCGTGCCATCCATCCAAGCCGGATTGATGCGCCGCGCGTTCTCCTTGCGGAAATGGAAATCCCATCCACGCACGAGCTGCACAGCACCGAGAATAGCGAGCAGCACGGTGACAAAACGAATACCGCCGCTGAAGGACCAACCTGCCAGAACGGGCTCCGGGTTTTCATCAGCCTCCGTGGTTCGGTAATGCGTCTTCGATGTGAAGAGCCGCTCCAGCAAGGCATCGGCGACCACGATGAAACCAAGGTAGAAGCCCGTGAGCACGAGTCCCAGCGCCTCGTGCTTCCATCCCGCGAAAAGATCGATCTGGAAATGGAACAAAACCCACGCTCCCGAGGTGATGCGCACCAGGTTTCCGGCCAGCACGCAGCCGATGGTGAGGGCGTAGAGCAGGCCGAGGAAGATCAGCGGGCGGCGCTGCCACATGGCGTAGAAGACACACGCCGAGGTCATGAAAAGCACGGAGTTGATGCCGCTGCAGGCCTCCTCCACAAGCAGGCGCTGGCCGGGGATTTCGATGATGAGGCCTGTGAGCAGATGCGGAATCCCGAGCAGTCCCAACAACCGACTGCTGCCCGCTGTGGCCCATTCCTGCAGGAGCATGGCAAAGCGGGCGTCGAGCTTGAGAGGCGGTGGAAGCACGGTGAGCAAGACCAGCCAGCCGGGAAATACTTCGCGCAGAAGCCTCCATCCGCCGAACCACCAGGACGCGGCGAGCACCGCCAGCAAGAACGCCGCCGCCCCGAGCCATGGCGACCACAACACCGATGCCGGGGCGAGCACGCCTAGAGAAGCCAGCAACAGCGGAGTTCTCAGCCACAAAGACCGTGGCTTGAACGGACGACGCGCCTCATGTACGCCGCGAGCGATCAGAAACGTCCCGCCGACAAGAGCCAACGGGAAGAACTGGTAGGTATCAAATTGCCAGAGATTGTAAAAAAATTGCGCCATCAGCGGCCCGAAGCCACCAAGGGCGATCAGGGCGAGAACAGTGGGAGTGAGAGGACGGGCGGACATGGGGGAGAAGTTTTAAGTTTTAAGTTTGTAAGTTTTAAGTGCGCGCTGCCGCGCGAAAAGCGTGGCATGGGCGTCTCGACCGTGCCGACGCAGGGAGTGGTTGGTCATCGATGAGGTTGCCTTGCCGAGCGAGAGAAATGGGACATGCCGGAGGATGTCCCTCCCGGATGAACGATCGCGGGAAGCGGAACCCTGAAAACTCCCTCTCATTTGTTCTGTGCTTCTTTTTTTTGCATGAAGGGCGTTGGGGGCGGTGAGGATTCGGGTTGCGCGAGATAGCTTCGCAGGAGTTCGATTTCCTGAACGGCAAGCTCTTGAGGCGGAACGGTGGAGATCGCCCCGAGCGCCTCCTTTTTTCGGCCGTTGGCAGCGAGCGCGATGGCGACGATGGCCTTGTGGTGGGGCGGGAGTGCGGGAACGAAAACATCCGGCTCGCAATTTTCGAGCAGCGTGAGGGCTTCCTTGTTTTTACCTGCCTGGAGAAGGGCGAGGGCATAGGTGATGCGGAATGCGAAGTCGCGCGGATTGGCGCCGCTTTGGAAGGCCACTTTTTTTGTATCCTCCGGGAGGCCGAGCAGGAGATTCAGATAGGCGAGATCGTTTTGCAGGGTGAGATCCTTCGCGAGATCCGGCGAGGTGGCGGCAGCGATCTGGTAAACCCGGCGGGTGCGAGCGGCATCGCGACGCATCGCCACCGAAGGCAGGATTTTGATGAAGGATTCCTTGGCCGTGGCAGGGTCTGAGAGGACATGCTTGAGGCCCTGCTCGAAGAACTGATCCTCGCCGGCGAGGTTGAGGTAGGCGAGGGCTTGAAGGAGGTCGGCTTTGTTTTCCAAAGATTGCTGGAGACCCTCCGCATACGCGGCGCGGCCATCGGACTCATGGCCGGACATCACCAACGCGCGACCACTGTAGAGCTTCGTGAGATATGCGGGCAGCGGGAGGTTCGGTTGCACGAGGGCATCCAGGATGGCGGGCCAGTTTTTTATGAGGGATTGGGCATCGAGCCATAGAGAAAAGACTTCGCGATTTTTGAGGGCCTCGTCGCGGGACAGAAGGGCGGCGGCCTGGGCGGGTTCCCCTATGTGGACGAGGAATTGCACGCCAGCGGCGCGGTCATCCACAGGCGCACCCTGCATGCGCTGCTGCATTCTTTCGAGCACGGCGGGCTTTGAAGCGGGGTTGCTTTGCAGTTCGACCGTATCGGCCAGAAACAGGGTGCGAGCGTTGGCCTTGGGATGCTCCCTCAAGGCGTTGATCCAGATAGGCAACTCGGCAGGCGGCACCACGCCGATCCTCATCGCCGTGGCTATGGCATCCACTCCGCGTTCATCCTGCCGCTTGGAAACCTCACGCAGGAGTTCGAGAATCTCCGGAGCCGTCTCGGTATCGAAGCGGCGTGCTATGAGGAATCGCGCCAGCGCAGCCTGGGCGTTTCCTGTTTTGTCGGCTTCCACCCCCAACCGCAGTTCCGCTTCGGCACCCGGCAGGTCGTTTTTTGAAGTGAGCAATTCCGCCCGAAGCAAGTGGCGCAATACTGGGTTGCCACCAGTCGCGGCGGCATCAGCAATCCTCTCCGCCAGCGCCCAATCATTCTCGCGGGCGGCCGCAGCGGCATACTGGGCGAGGTCTTCCAGCGTGAGCGAACCGCTCTCCGCCAACTTACGCCAATTTTCCAATGATTTCGGCCCTTCGCCAGTGGCTCCCTTCAAACGCGCCAGCAGTCGCAGGGCCTCGGCGTTGTTGGGCTTCAATCGAACCGCCGTATCCAGGCTCATCGCCGCTTCCGCCACCTTGCCGTGCTGCAGATACTCGGCAGCCATCTTCGTGAGTTTTCTGCTCTGGCGCCCTTTGAGTTTCCCATAGGCCCAGTAGCTGCCATAAGCGGCCCCGCCGAGGAAGGCGAGGATGAGGATAAAAAACCAGCGGCGGCCGCGCGGGAGCGGGAAGAAGGGGGGCGGTCGTCTTTCTGAACCGCAGATCGAAGTAACGGTTCTGTCCCTTTTCGTTGATTGCACCATGGTTTTTGTTTCCTGAAATATCCAAGAGTTATGCTGAATCAAAAATTAAAGCCGGCGCGGATCGCTCCGGTGCCGGCTTTTTTGTAAGTCTCTTGCAGTATCAGGCAGCTGTTGGAGCAACCGCTGGCTTCGCGGCTTTGCGGCGCTTCAGGAAGATATAACCGCCAATGCCGGAGAGGAGGAGCAGCGAGGCGGCGACTTGGCCGGGCTCTGGAACAGAGGCTGACACAAGAGAGCCAGCCGTGATACCGACACCTCGCAAACTCTCATACGCCCCACCGAAGATCGTAAAAGTTTGCGTAGCGCTGGCCCAAGTGACTTCCAAGTAGCCATAATTATAACCCGCCGCACCGCCGCCGGATCTGAAACCCATGTAAGTGTTGGGGCCAAAGTCAGGCGACATCGGATAAGTAGTTGTTTTGAACTCGCTATTCTCAATAGCACTGTAGGTCCACAAAGCGCTTGAATCAATGCTCTGACCTGATGTGAATTGTCGTGGGCTTGCGTAGTTGTCACTTGCCAGAGCAAATTCAAGTGCAAGCTCTTCGGGTATCGTGAAGAAACCATAATTCATTGGAGCCCGGTAGCTTTTTTGCATAAATCCGGTCTGGTCATAGGCATTATTACGAAGCGTAGCTGTCCCCCCCCCGGGAACTAATGTTATATCTGCCCCTCCTGGATTCCCGAGTCCCCCGTTGGGAGCGCCAAGCGTGATTCCCGGGATACTGGTTATTTGGATGAGAGCGGCATGACTGCTCGTGATGGAAAAAACTCCAAGCACAACACCGATCAGGGCGATGCAAGAAGGCACGAGGCGCTTTAAGATGATGGTCTTGGCATTTTGGATTTTCATGGTTTTTCCCGTTGCTTGAAGCATTTGATTTATTGAACCGAGCGCCATGAACACGAAAACTTTCTGAAACGCGAGTTTTTTTTCTCTACCGTCCCCGTTTTTTTACACCTGTGAGCGCGGCGATGAAGCCAAAGTTGAGAAAAGAGAAAGGCGCTCTGAATTCATTCCTTTTGCACCTGAGGTCGGAGAAGGGGTTGCGTGCGATCCTTCATCGGTTTCATGGACTTTTGAGGCAACGGGTGGCGGGTCAGGGTTTCCACTCCAGCTTAGTTCCTGCCGGGAGGAGCCGGGCGGCGCGGAGGGCGTCCCAATTCGTGAGTCGGAAACCGCCGATACCCTCGAGCGTTTGCATGGCGGCGGGCATGCTGGATCCGTGGAGGCCGAAGGCTTGCGGGGTGGTCTCGCCGGCTTTGGCAAGGTTGATCCAAACGACGCCTGCGGGGTTGTTTGGTCCGGGTGGAAGGTATTGTTCCTGCGCGAGAACGGGGCGGACCGTGACGGGCGTGGGATTGGGATTGATATAAAACGGACTCGTTTTTTCGACTTGGACGACGCGGTCTTCCTGGAGTGTGGCGAGTCTGGGGTGCGCTATCACGTCGAGGACTCTCCAGTCGCCGCGTCCGCGCAGGCCGGGTCGGGCTCGGCCGACGGGCATGACGGCCACAAGGCGGCCGGATCGGAAAATTTCCATCGTGGTGACATCGCTGATCGTGGCTGTGAGTGGCTGGGCCGGATCGGCTGCGGGTTGGAGACCGGTGGCGGGAATTTTTTCGATTTCGAAAGGCTGCACATTGGGCACTCGGAAGCGGGAACCCGCGGCGGGCTGGGTGCCGAGGGAGGGGTTGAGTTTCCGCAGGAATGCTTCATCGCAATGGAAGCGCTCGGCGACAAATTCCCAAGGGGAGCGGTAGGCGAGGAAATCGGCTGCGACCATTTCCTGATAGGTCGGGGGCGGCGTGGGCGCGGGCTTGGCTTTGGGGTCCGGCTTGCCGACGGGGTCGCTCACGGCACGGGCGGCTTTCGGCGGGGCGATGAAGCGGAAGTCCTCCATGCGCAGGGTGTAGGTGTTGAGCAGGTCGGGAACATATTCCTTGGCGCGCTGCACCACGGCGGCGTGCTCGAGCGTTTCGCCGCGTGCATTTTGGTAAAGATAGAGAACCTTGCCAAAAAGAGGATCCGGCGTGTCACTGATCGGACCGGTGCCGAATCCTTGGTTGTCGAGAAAGACGCGCAGGAGGAGGACTTCGGATTTGGTGATGTCGGACGGTTCGGACGCGCTGGCGGCGGCCGCAGATGGCTTCGGCGTGCTTTTGAGAAGAAGTTTTTCCTCCGGCGTGGGGATTCGCAACTGCTGGCCGATTTGCAGGAAGTCCGTTTCAAGGGCGTTGAATTCCTTGAGCTGGGCGACGGAGAGCTTGAGCCTTTTAGCGATGTGAATCAGGACATCACCTTTTTTGACGGTGTAGATGTTCTGGTCGGGCTGCGGAGCAGCGGTGTTGCCAGACTGGCCGGCGGGTCGCTGCTGGAGCACAGGAACCTCGCGGGGCGGAAGCCCCCAGGATGCAGAGGTTGGCGGGGCGACATTCCACTTCCATTTCACGGCGCGCTCGAGGCCGGGCTCGACTCCCTGCGCGTGGGCGCGGGGACAGGCGGTGGCGAGGAGGAAAATCGCGGTGGAAAAAATAGCGAACCGGTGAGGCATGGGATCAAGTGGAGCGCTTGGCTTTGAGAATGGATTCGATGCGGGCGAGCGGCAGGGTGTTGATGACATCGTTTTTTGTGAGCCAGCCTTTGCGGGCGATGCCGACGCCGAAGATGAGGTCTTGCAGGCCGGCGGTCGAGTGGGCGTCGGGATTGATGGCGCATTTCACGCCTTTTTCTTTGGCAAGGGGCCACCAGCGCCAGTCCATATCGAGGCGGCGGGGGTTGGCGTTGAGTTCGATGATCGTGCCCGTGGAAGCAGCGGCATCGAGGATGGCGGGGATGTTGACCTGGTATGGGTTGCGGCTGAGGAGCAGGCGACCAGTGAGGTGGCCGAGCATGGTGACATACGGATTCTCCATAGCGCGGATGATGCGCTTGCTCATTTCAGCCTCGGGCAGGGTGAAGGACGAATGAACGCTCGCGACGACATAGTCGAGGGTGGCAAGGACCTCATCGGGGAAATCCAGCGTTCCATCCTTGAGAATATCGCACTCGGTGCCGGCGAAGATGCGGAAATCGCTGTTGGCGGCATTGAGTTCAGCAATGCGGGCGACTTGGGCTGCGAGGCGCTTTTCGTCGAGGCCATTTGCCTGAAATGACGCCTTCGAGTGGTCGGCTATGCCGAGGTATTCGAGTCCGAGTTCCTTGGCGGCGGCAACCATGTCCTCCAGAGTGGCGCGACCGTCGCTGGCGTTCGTGTGGTTGTGGAATGTGCCGCGCAGGTTGCTCCACTCGATCAAGTGCGGGAGTTTGTGTTTCTCGGCAGCGTCGATTTCTCCCCGGTCTTCGCGGAGTTCTGGTTCCACGGGATCGAGGTCGAGGGCACGGTAGATGTCCGCCTCCTCGTGAATCTCGGGGAGGGGTTCCAGGAGCTCGCGTCCCTCGGCGGCACTGAAGCGGTATTCGTTCAGCGACCACCCCCGTGAGAGAGCGCGGGAGCGCATGCGGACATTGTGCTCTTTGCTGCCAGTGAAATAATTCAAGGCGAATGGAAACTCGGGACCGGTCACGGCACGCAGGTCGCACTGGATCCCGCTCTTGAGGATCACGCTGGATTTTGTGGCGCCGTGGGCGAGGACATTTTCCACAAGAGGATGTGCAGTGAAGAATGCCATGACAGCCTCCGGCTGTTTCGTGGAAACGATGAAGTCGAGGTCGCGGACGATTTCTTTTTTCCGGCGGAAGCTGCCGGCGATCTGGGCGAGGTTGACATCCGTATGTCCACGCAGGTCGTCCAGGAGGCCCTCGGCGATGTGGGCGACATCGCCGAAGCGGAACTCGCCGGCATGGCTGCGCATGTGCTCGATGCCTTTGAGGATGTTTGCGGCTGTCTTCTCGCCGAAGCCGGGCAGTGCGGCGATCGATCCGTCCTTGCAGGACCGTTCAAGCCTTGTCACGGAGTGGATTTTTAAAGTGTCCCAGAGGACTTTGATTTTTTTTGCACCGAGGCCTTGGATATCGAAAAGCGTGAGGATGTCGGGAGGAAATTCCTCGCGGAGATGGTCGTAGTAGTCGAGGCGGCCGTGGGTGGAAAGCTCGGCGATTTTCTCGCTGGTGGCCTTGCCAATGCCGTCAACCGCTGTGAGCCGTTCTTCCGCGATGAGGGTTTCGAGTGGCTCGGAGAGGGCCTCCAGCGCGCGGGCGGCGTGGGTGTAGGCTCGGACTTTGAAGGGATTCTCGCCCTTGAGTTCCAGCAGGCGGGCGATGTTTTCGAAGACACCGGCGATTTCGTCTTTGTTCATTGCAGGTAGGTTTGGAGCCTGTTCCGCCAACCGGAAAGCCACTTCGCCTCGTTGCGGGCCGGCGGGGCGTTTTGAACGCGGCGAGTCAGGACGGCATCGGCAGCTCGGGCAAACTCCGGCAGGGCGCTTCCAGTCGATGGCATGGTTTCAAGAACCTGGAGGAGTCCCCAGCCTTGACCGTTGTAGCGCTCGGCGGGATTCACGCCCTCGCCTTTGAAGTTCACATAATCCATGAGGGCGTAGAAACCCAGGGGCTGGGCGGCTACGCGGCGGAAATTGGCCTCAATTTTGGCGCGTTGGGCGGGAGGGGTGGCGGCGAGCATTTTCGGCAGTGCGGCCTCCATGCGCATCGCCGCGTATCGCGCCTGCGCGGCGACCGTTTTGGAAAGCATGCTGCGGAGGGTGGTGAGCCGGGGACCGTCCATATCGGCCATGAAAGCGGCACGATTTTTCCACGGGCATGGGCCGAGCATCCAGTCCTCGACCGGTGTACCTTGCGCTTTCAGAAAGCGCGCGAGGCCGGGCCAACTCTCCTCGAAGGGGCCGGTGCGTCCAACCGGATACCAAATGAAATGCGCGATACCGAGGGATGGAAATTCCTCGCCCTTGTTCCAGGATGTGAGGCCGCTGATCGTGCCAGCGCACTCGTTTTTCCAAATGCGGCGGCCGATTTCGAGCGCCTGCGAATCGCCAAGGCCTGCGGGGGAGGCCTGGGCGGCGAGTGCTGACACCGCGAGTATGACGAATAAGAATCTTACAATCATCTGACGATGTGGCCCCCCCTGTAAGCGATCAGCTGGCTTTCTTTTTTGCCGCTGTGGGAGTCGGTGATGGGGCTGGAGCGTGTTCGAGAATCGGCTTGAGCGGATCCTCCTTGCGGTATGCGCGGGGGAGCTTCACTTGCGGGCGTTCAGGATTATTGAGTTTATTGAAGCGCTTGGCCTGCGGCTTGGTGAGCGGATCGTCGAAGATGTCTTGGAAGCGTGTGTCGAGCGAAAGGGCGCGGTCGTATTCCGCCAGGCCTTGGATGTAGCTATAGTAGGCTTGGAGGAGGAATGTCTGCGACTGAAGGAGCGAGGTCTGTTGGTTCAGCACATCGAGCTGTGTGCCGGCTCCTGCATCCAAGCGCTCCTGCGCGAGGCGGAGGGCTTCCACGCCCTGCACGACGCTGGCCTCCTGGCTGTCCACGGTTTCGCGGGCCTCGAGGAGTTTAGAAATCGCCTCCTGCACTTGAAGAATGACTTCACGCACGCCGTTGTCGTAATTGATTTTTGCCTGTTCCATGCGGGCTTTGGCTGATTTCACATTGCCGTAAGTGAGGAGCCCATCCCAGATGGCCCAGGAGCCTTTGACTCCAAAAAACCAACCATTGACCATGTTGGTCAGGCTACTCGTGAGAAAGTCGCTTTGATTTGTTTGTCTCGCGCTGGCACTGATCTGCGGCAGATAGCCTGCGACCTGCTGGTTGACGCGCGCGGCCTCGCCGAGGATGAGCTGTCGCTGGGCTTTGAGGTCGGGGTTGCGTGCGACCGCGATGCGCACGGATTCGTCAGAATTGAGGGTGCGGGGTTTGTAGTCGAGTTTGCCGACGATATTAAATGGCACCTCGCTTGGGAAGCCGGGTGGATAGTCCATGCCGAGTAGGCGGACGAGTTGATACATGGAGACGCGGTACTTGTTCTGCGCTTGGATGAGCGGGGGCTTGGCGTTTGCGAGAGCGACTTCGGCTTGGAGGACATTGAAGCGCGGCACGGTGCCGGCTTCGTAGCGGTTCTGCTGATCTTTCAGCTGCTCGGTCAGGAGATCAACGGATTGTTGGTTTGCGATGATGAGGGCGCGATTGAGAACGACTTCGAAGAAATTCGTCTTCACTTGCGAGATCACGGTGTCGATGACTCCGCGCAGGCGGTAGTAGGCCTCCTGCTCATCCGAGAGGGCCGCACGCATGCCTGAAACCACAGCGCCTCCATCGTAGATCAGCTGGGAGAATTCCACATTGACGCTCCAAGCTTCGCTGTTGATGTTCGCTCCTCCGAAATTGACATCGTTGACCTCGCTGCTGGTAAAGCCGTAGTTGGAATTCAGGGAAACCTGAGGGATGATTTTGGAGCGGATGCTGATGAATTGGCCCGAGCTTGTGTTCAGCTCCTGCACGGCACCCAAAATTTCGGGGTTTTGTTTGATGGCGGTCTGGATGGCGTCTTCGATTTTTAAATCGGGAACCTTGGGATTTCTTTGTTTGGCGATGAGTTCGTTGAGGGCCTTGTAGAAGTCGGTCGTGGCCATTTCCTTTGTCACAGCAGTGCGGGAGCTCTGTTCCAACGCGGGAGTTGCGGGACTTGGTGCGAGCGGCTCAGCGGATTGCGCAGGCACTGGCGCGACGAGCTCGCTGGAGATCTGACTCGGCTCCGGCAGGGGTGGCGCGGCAGGCATCGGAGGAAGCGGCAGCGGCATACTGCCGTCGGGCAGAGGCGTGCCGGTCGGAGTCGGGTTGCCATCGGGAAGAGGCAGAGGCGTGAATTGAGGTAGGGGCGGCGGCAGTGGCAAATCCTGAAACTGAGGTGCGGGAGTCGGAGCTTGTGCGAAAAGCGGGAGTCCGGCGAAAAGCAATGCGGCGGATAGAGTGGCGGAGATTTTCAGGATCATGGTGATGGCTGTCAGAGCGCTAGGAAACGAACTTTATGCGAGGATTTGCCGGTGAAAAGAAAATCGATCGAAACGATGCATTAATTTTGCGGCGCGGATTCCGCCGGAGGCATGTCGATGGATGAAGACGCACTGCCGCCGGGCGGTTCCGACCAAGCTGGACGCGGGATGTAGATTTTATCCCCTGTGGATGGATTGCCGGCCACGATGTCGGCGATGAGAAATGGATGAGCTTTAAGCGATGTCATGAGCAGTGTCCCCGATTCGCGCCCATTCTGAACAGAGAGGTATTTCTCGCCCGGAACGACCGGTGTTGCCGACTCAGACTCAATCAAAACGAAATTTTCCGCCGAGTTCACCATCCGGATTGTGCCCGCCCAGTTTACCGGTGTGGCAGCAGGCGGGCTGGGCTTTTTTTTTGGAAAAAATTTGCCAAAGCCGCTTAGCCAGGATGTGCGCGGAGCAGAAGGCTTTGATCCAGACGAGTGAGTGCAGGCCCCGAGTAAAAAAACGAGCGCAGCAGCAAGAATGGGTGTGATTTTCATCAGGGAAGCCAGGCAGGTTCACGGGGAGGCGGTCTAACAAAAGCCGCCGCGCTGATTTCATCTCCGAAAACCGCCCATTGCCCGTCCTTGCGGACGAGTAGAATCTTTTTGTCGGGTTGCAGGAGTTTGAGAAATACGGTTTCGCCTGGATCAGCATCGCTCAGGTTTGCGATCATCCAGCCTTGTTTAAACCATTC
>DGXZ01000054.1:36739-37570 GCA_002396485.1 Spartobacteria bacterium UBA5019 | reverse complement strand
CCTGCCTCGGAAGGAAGGAAGCCCTCGCGAATCAGTTTCTCAAAATAACCCGCCGCTGAGGCCGCGTTGACCTCAAATGGCCAACCAAGGTGGCTTTTTCCAAACTGAAACCCATCGAGCGCCATTTCTTGCGCGGCATGATAGATTTCGACGCCTTTGTGTGAAAAATCCGGGGTCGGCACGGCATGGGAAACCGGATTCGGTGTAGGAAAGGCGGGTTCCGTCGGTGCTGGGCTTTTTCGACAGGCGCTTCCAAGAAGGCAAGTGATGCCAGCGAAGAAAAGAAATCCGGGCCATCCAAGTCGCATGGATGTGATTTATGCGAAGAGGCCCCTGCAATGCAAACCTCAAGCCCTTCCGAACCGTGACCCGCTGGGATTTTTGCATCAAATAAATACCCTTGCCGCTTGACCCGACTTGGATGAGTCGCCATAGTGCCCGATTCCGAAATGGAAAGCGCTGCGGCCACAGCTCGTCGCTTTCTGTTTCGGCAGAAACGATTTTATGAATTCCGAACTCATCACAATGCTGGACCTGCTGGAGCGTGAGAAGGGCATCAAACGCGATGTCCTCGTGGAAGCTATTTCCACATCCATCCTGGCGGCTTCGAAAAAAAGTTTCACCTCAGGCACCCGCGAGCTTCGCATCGAGATCAACCCGCAAAGCGGCGCCATTCGCGCCATGGCGAAGCTTATTGTAGCTGAGAAAATATCGAGCCCGCACGAGGAAATTCTCCTTTCCAAGGCACGCGCCATCAAGCCCGACGCACAGCCAGGCGAGGAGATCGAAGTCGAGGTGACGCCACGCGACTTCGGCCGCATCGCCGCGCAG
>DGXZ01000054.1:20602-36570 GCA_002396485.1 Spartobacteria bacterium UBA5019 | reverse complement strand
TTCGGCCGCATCGCCGCGCAGGCGGCCCGCCAGGCCATCAACCAGCGCCTCCGCCAAATTGAGCGGGAGATGATTTATGATGAGTTCAAGGATCGGGCCGGAGAGATCGTGACCGGCACGGTTCGCCGCTTCGAGCGTTCGGATGTGATCGTGGATCTCGGCAAATTCGAGGGCGTCATGCCATCCCGCGAGCGCGTGCTCACGGAGGAATACAATGTTGGCGACCGTCTGCGCGCCTATGTGGTCGCAGTGGAGAGCGGCAACCGTGGGCCGGAGATCATCCTTTCCCGAAGCCATCCCAATTTTGTCCGCCGCCTCTTCGAGCTCGAGGTCAGCGAAATCGCCGACCGCACCGTGGAACTCAAAGTCCTCGCCCGCGAGGCAGGTTTCCGCACGAAGGTTGCTGTCCACAGCGCCGACCCCAAGGTTGATCCAGTAGGCGCATGCGTCGGCATGCGCGGAGCGCGCGTCAAAAACATCGTCCGCGAACTCAACAACGAGAAAGTCGATATCATCCGCTGGGATGCCGACCCGCTCAAATTCGTGAGCGCCGCGCTCAAGCCGGCGAATATCAAATCCATCACCGCCGACGAGGCGAAAAAAATCATTCAGGTTCTTGTGCCCAAGGAAGACCTCTCGGTTGCCATCGGACGCAAGGGCCAAAACGCCCGGCTCACCGCCAAAATGTGCGGCTGGGAAGTCGATATCCAAGAGGACAAGCGCGAGGAAAAAGCCCTCAAGCACAAGACCGACGAGGCCGCCCACTCACTTGCGGAAATCCTCGGTATCTCCGAGGAGGAGGCACTCAAACTCACCGCAAGCGGTATGAATTCCATCGAGGTCATTCAATTGGCCGGCGCGGATGACATCGCCGAGGCTCTGGGTTCCGATATGGAAACCGGGCAGCGAATCCTTGCAGCGGCACAGGCTACACAAAAAAATCCCGCCGCCTGAGGGGTATGAAAACGTTCCCCCGGACCGCAATTTATCATGGCAGAGAAAACAAAGAAAACAATCACCGAGGAAAAGCCGGCGGCCACAAAGCGTCCAGCAGGATCCTCGCGCTCCACGCGCACTCCACGCTCCGCCGCTGAACCCCCCGCACCATCTGCCACCCCAGCTCCCGAGCCAAAAGTTCAGGGGCCGACCGTCGACCTGCTCGAACCGGTCAAAAAAGTAAAAACAACCTCCGATAAGCCTGGCCTCAAGCCATTTATCAAGCCTCTCGTTGCCCAGCCCGTCTCACAAACGCCACCTCCGCCCGAACCAGAGCCAGTTACAGATCCAGCTCCTGCAGTGGAAACGCCCTCTAGCGGGGAATCCGAGCCCGAAATTTCGAGCGAAGAATTGTCGGGAAAAAAAATCCTCAACATCAAGCCTCCGATCGCCGTAAAGGTGTTGGCCGAGGAACTCGGTCTCAAGCCCTTCCAGCTCATCAAGGACCTCATGTCGCTCCAGATTTTTGCGAATCTGAACCAGACGGTTGAGGCGGATGTCGTCGCTAAAGTTTGTGATATGCACGGATTTGTATTCGAACGTGAGCGCAAGGACACCTCCAAGGGACACCACAAGGTCGAGGCCAAGGTCGAGGTTCCAAAAGCCCCCGAGCCAGCCAAGATCGACAAACTTCAGCTTCGCGCCCCGATTATTACTTTCATGGGGCATGTGGACCACGGAAAAACCTCTCTTCTCGATGCCATTCGCAAGGCCCGCGTCGCAGCCGGTGAAGCCGGCGGCATCACGCAGCACATTGGCGCCTACAGCGTCGAACGCAATGGCCAAAAGATCACCTTCCTCGACACTCCCGGCCACGCCGCCTTCACCGCCATGCGCGCGCGGGGAGCGAATGTCACAGATATTGTGGTCATTGTTGTTGCAGCAGATGACGGCCTCATGCCCCAGACGCTCGAAGCGATCTCCCACGCCAAAGCCGCCAAGGTAAAAATCATGGTGGCAATTAACAAAATCGACATGCCTTCGGCCAATCCCGACCGTGTCCGCACCCAATTGCAGGAAAAAGGCCTCACTCCCGAAGATTGGGGCGGTGAAACGATCTGCATTCCGGTGAGCGCCACAAAAGGCACCGGCATAAGCGACCTTCTCGACGCCATGCTTCTCGAGGCTGAAATGCTCGAACTCAAAGCCAGCTCAACGCTTGACGCCCGCTGCACAGTCATCGAAGCCCAAGTTGAGCAAGGCCGAGGACCGACAGCCACTGTGATCGTTCGCATGGGCACATTGAAAGCAGGCGACGTCTTCATCTGCGGCAACCATTGGGGCAAGGTGAAGCAACTCATCAATGACCTTGGAAAACCCGTCAAGGAGGCTGGTCCTTCGATGCCAGTGAAAATTCTCGGTCTGAGCGGTCTACCAAACGCAGGCGACGAGCTTGTCGTGATGGATTCCGAAAAGTCTGCGCGCCTCCTGAGCGAAGAGCGCCTGGCCGCCCTCCGCGACACCAAGCTCTCCACGCCCCAGCGCACCACGCTGGAAAATCTTTTTGCCAATATCGCCTCTGAGTCGAAACCCGCGCTCAAAGCCATCGTCAAATGCGATGTGCAAGGCTCGCTCGAAGCCGTCGTGGCATCGCTCAAGGAGATTCCTCAAAAGAAAATCACCCTCGATATCATCCACAGCGCCGTCGGCCCGATCACGGAATCCGATGTCCTCTTGGCCAGCGCGTCCAATGCCGTCATCATCGGCTTTGGCACCAAGACCGAGAACAGCGCCGCACAAGCCGCCAAACGCGAGGGCGTTCAGATCAAGCTCTACAGCATCATTTACGAATTGCTCGACCAGGTCCGCGAATCCATGAGCGGCATGCTTGCGCCGGAACACCGAGAAGCCATCATCGGCCACGCTGAGGTCAAGCAGGTGTTCGACCTCACGAAGGGCAAAGTGGCCGGTTGCATTGTCACAGATGGACGGATCGCCCGCAGTGCCCGCGCCCGCGTGTTGCGCCGCCGCCAGCCGATTTACGACGGCGGCATCGCCACACTCCGCCGCTTCGCCGACGAGGTTAAGGAAGTGCGCTCGGGTCTCGAGTGTGGCATCAAGCTGGGTGACTTCACGGAATACCTGCCCGAAGATATCATCGAGTGCTACACGCTCGAAAAAATCGCGCAGCAACTGTAAACTTTGTTAATGCGAATCCCACGACCGACCGCAGGCTGAAGCCCTCGTCCGGACAACCAGTGCCATGAAAAACCGACTCGCCAGGGTATGCGAAGTGCTGAAACGTGAACTCGGAGTGATCATTCGCCGGGAACTTGAGTTTGAGAACACTCTCGTGACCGTAAGCGACGTGGATATCACTCCCGACCTGAAGCAGGCCCATATTTTCATTTCCGCGCTGGGTTCCCCCGCCGGACGCCGTAAGGCGATGGAGGCCCTTGAAGAACACAGAGTCATGTTTCAGACCGAGCTGTCCCGCCGCGTGCAAATGAAACACACGCCCCATTTGAATTTCCGCCTCGATCAGGCCATCGAGCGTGGCACCCGGGTCATCGACATCATGGACGAACTCGGCCTGAAGGAGGAATTGCCAAATGACGAAAATGAATTTTGACATCATCTCCAATGCGCTTCGCGATGCCCGCACGGTGGGAGTTGCCAGCCATATCCGCCCCGATGCCGACGCGCTAGGATCGACCATTGCCTTTGCCCTCTGGCTGCGCGATTGCGGCAAGGAAGTGACTGCCTACAATGAGGAGGGTTCGACCTCGAAGTTTCACTATCTGCCGTGCCATGGGATCGTGAGCCAACCACCCGCCGAGCCCCAGAAGTTCGATGTTTTTGTTGCTCTCGATACGTCGGTGAAAAACCGTCTCGGCACCGTGAACAAAGCCATCGCCCCCGGCACGACGATCCTTAATATCGATCACCACATCAGCAACGAAAACTACGGCAATGTGAATTTTATTGATCCATCCGCGCCGGCCACCGGGCAGATCCTTTTGGAATTTTTCCAGCATGTCGGAGCCCGTGTTTCTCCTGATATGGCGACCAATCTTTTTGCGGCGATCTCCACCGACACCGGCTCTTTTCAATACGCCGGCACGAACGAGCGTACCTTTGCCGCCGCCTCGCATCTCATCGGTTGTGGCGTCGATGTGCCCGGCCTCTCCCGTGCGATGTATGACAGCCAGCCTCGCCGCCGCTTCGAACTCCTCCGGCACGCGCTGAACACGGCCGAGTTCCACTGCGACGACCGCATCGCAACTTTCTCCCTACCGATGGATCTCGTAGAGAGACTCAAAGTCCTGCCTGAAGACAACGAGGGGATCATAGACCATCTGCGCTCCATCGAAGGCGTCGAAGCCGCCGTGTTTTTCGAGGAACTTCCCGAAGGCAAGGTGCGCGTGAGCGCCCGCTCGAAATTTCCAAGGATCGATGTCTGCAAAGTGTGCAAACAATTCGAAGGCGGTGGACACCCCATGGCTGCCGGCGCTCGCGTGGATGGCACACTCACCCAGGTCAAAAACGATTTTTTAAAAGCTCTCTCTGATGAAATCCGGAACTGAAATTGATGGTGTCCTGCTCGTGGACAAAGCCGCCGGCATGACATCCCACGATGTCGTGGCGATAACCCGCCGTGCGCTGAACACCAAAAAGGTCGGCCACTGCGGCACGCTCGACCCGCTCGCGACAGGTCTCTTGATCATCACGATCGGCCGGGGAACAAAAATCCAAGACCTCCTCATGAGCGAGGACAAGGAGTATGTCGGCACGCTGGGCCTTGGAGAAATCACTGACAGCCAGGATTCCGACGGTCAGGTCATCGAAACGCGGCCAGTGCCGGATTTTACCCGCGAGCAACTGGATGCGGCGTTCGCCAAATACCATGGCGATTTTTATCAGACGCCGCCGATGGTCAGCGCCATTAAGAAAGACGGCGTGCCACTCTACAAGCTCGCGCGCCAGGGCAAGACCGTGGAACGCGAGCCACGCTTCGTTCATGTTTACGCACACGAGATTCAAGCCGTGAGAATGCCGGAAGTGGATTTCCGCGTCGTGTGCAGCAAGGGATTTTATGTCCGCACCTATGCCAACGATATCGGTATGGAGCTCGGCTGCGGCGCGCATCTCAAATCCCTGCGCCGCACGAAATCCGGTCGTTTCAATGTCGAAGGGGCGGTGACCATCGAGGAACTCAAAGCGGGACCGATTGAGGCGATCGCGCAGCGCGTTCTCAGCCTTCCAGCCGTCTCGCGGCTTCGCGGTGCCTGATGAAAATCCTTCGCTCCATCGAAGCCCTTGGGGAAATCGATGCGCCGGTCGTGCTGGCAGCAGGTGTCTTTGATGGCCTGCATCTCGGCCATCAGGCAGTGCTGCGGGCGGCAATGGATTCCGCCACGCTCATCGGGGGTGTTCCAATTGCGCTAACTTTCGATCCACACCCCGCCGCGATTCTCCGACCGGACAAAGCCCCCAGCCTTCTGACGCCTCTGGATTTCAAGCTGGAGCTCATCGAGCGCCTTGGCATCCCATACGCCCTCGTCATCACATTCGACGCCGCCTTTGCTGCCATCGAAGCCGAGGACTTTGTTTTGAAGCTCTGCCGCACCGCGCCAGAGCTTGCAGGCATCTGCATCGGTGAAGGCTGGCTGTTCGGTAAGGGCAGACGGGGGAACGCCCGTTTGCTGCAAACACTCGGAATGAAAAATGGCTTCTTCACCAGCGCCACTGCCCCGGTCCTCGTGGACGGGGAAGTCATCAGCAGCACGCGCATCCGGGAAGCCCTCGTTTCCGGCAATCTGCCCGCAGCCGCCCGCCTCCTTGGCAGGGACTTTGCCGTTCGAGGCAGGGTCACACGCGGTGCCGGACTCGGTGAAAAACTTGGTTTCCCCACAGCCAACATCGTCACCGGCCATCAGCAATATCCAACGGACGGGGTTTACGCCATCCAAGCCACATGGAACGCCAAGACATACCAAGGCGTGGCAAATATCGGGCTGCGTCCGACCGTTTCGAATGCCAAGCAACGCGTGCTGGAGGTACATCTTTTTGATTTTTCCGCCGATCTTTACGACAGCGAAATCGAAGTCGCGTTTCTCAGTTATCTCCGGCCTGAGAAGAAATTTGAAAACAAGGACGCCCTCCGTGCACAAATCCGCGAGGATGTGGGCGCCGCGCGCGCGTGGCTTCAAAACCGGACTCCCGCAGCATGAAATCGCCTTGGCATTTCGGCACCTACGACGAAATGTCCGGCCCGGATGGGCGTCCGCGCGAGGTTTACCAAGCCCTCTCCGAGCGGCTTCAAAAAATGCCGCGCGCTCAACTGCGGAGCCTCGACGAGCAGCTTGAAGCAACCATGCGCGAGATGGGTGTCACTTTCGACATTCACCGCGACCGCCCATGGGGATCCCGAGCCTGGTTCTGCGACCTCCTGCCCCAGATTTTTACCCCCGCCGAGTGGAGTCCACTGGAAGCCGGAGTGCGCCAGCGTCTGCAGGCTTTCGAGCATTTCCTCAAGGATATCTACGGCCCTAAGCAAATCCTGCATGACGGCGTGTTGCCGGTTTCAATTGTTCTGGGCAGCGAGTTTTTCCAGCGTGCGGCAGCTGCCCTCCCGTTGCCAGGGGATTCATTTCTGCACCTGAGCGGTGTCGCAGTTTGCCGCCTGCCGGATGGAACGCTTGCCGTGAAGCACCATTATTTCAGCCACGCTTCCGGCATGTCCTACATGATCCAGAACCGCCGCGCCTTGACTCGCGTCATTCCCCAATCTTTCCATGACACCGGCATCCACTCGATTTCCGATGTTCCCACCGGCATTCTTGAAATGCTGCGATCGCATTCTTCCGTGCCCGATCCCATGGTCGTGCTGCTGACTCCCGGCCCGCTCAGTCCGGCATATTCTGAGCATAGCTTTCTTGGGCGACGCATGGGCATTCCTCTTGTGCGGGGAGGAGATCTCCTCGTGCTCAATGACGAGGTCTATCTGAAAACCGTATCCGGCTTGAGCAAGGTGGATGTCATCTACTCGCGACTCACCGACCGGTGGCTCGACCCCATGGTTTTCCGTCGCGACTCCATGCTCGGCGTTCCCGGGCTCATCCACTGCATCCGCAAAAAAAGCGTGGCCGTCGTCAATGCCATCGGCTCCCAGCTTTCGGACGATCGCGCCCTGTTGCCCTTCTCCTCGCAGATCATCCGCTACTATCTCGGTGAGGCACCACTTCTGCCCACGCTTCCGACCTATTGGCTTGGTGACCACGACCAACGCGAACTGGTGCTTGCTGATATGGAGAAATTCACAATCCGTGGACTCTACGGCGAGCGGATTTATCTGGGGGGTGATGGTCACTTGCCCACGCAGGAAAAAATCGACGCCGTGCGCTTGGAAATCCTCGGCGACCCCGCACGCTATGTGGCGCAACCGCAGGCGTGTGATGCGCAAACCATCTCCTTTCAGGATGGCGAGCGTCGGAAAAGCCGTCAGGACCACATTCTTTTCGCTCTTCGCAAAAGCGGCGGGGATATCGAAGTTTTTCCCGGTGCGCTCACACGCGTCTCGACGAAAGAATCGGTATTCACCTCCTCCGAACTTGGCGGAGGCAGTAAAGACACTTGGGTTCAAGTGGGCGTGGATAAAAAATCCGACGAGTGGGATCCCTCGCGGCAGGTGGACTCGAAACTCCCGCTCCATGGCGTGACCGGCCGCGTGGCGGAGGCCTACTACTGGCTCGGACGCTATCTGGAGCGCGCCTACGATTTGGCTGGAATGGTGAGCGTCATCGAATCCCTCGAGCTGGAGGAGCTGAATCCCACCGAGCGGATGAACTACCGCCCCGTTTGGAACCGCATCCTCCCGATGCTGGAAGGTTCGGGCTCCGCATCCCGCCGCACGATTTCAAGCCCAGAGGGCCGCTACCGCCTCGCTTTCGATCCCGCTGAACCCGGCTCGGTGATCAGCACGATCCACCGTGCATTCAGCAACGCCGAGTCGGTGCTCGAAACCTTGAGCCTCGACGCTTGGGCCGTGATGAGCGGACTCCGCGCGCGTTTTGATGCGGTGGATTTCCAACCCGATGCGTCTGTCGAGACGCTGGCAAACGCGAGTCGCGAGTTCTGCTTGTTCGCCCGCGAGATGATTCCCCGGTTTTTTGGAACGGCCAAATGCACGATGCTCGCGGACGATGGATGGAACTTCTGCGAAATCGGGCAACTTCTCGAGCGTGCGGCCATCACGGCAAATGCTGTCACCTCCATCGCCGGTCCGCTCCTGCAGACCTCCCGCGCAAGCTTGCGTCCGCACGCAGTCGAGATCCGCCTTTCCGCTTTTCTACGCCTCCTGAACAGCCGCGACATCTACCGGCGTGTTTATCAGATGCGCATCGAGCCGCTGCCTCTTCTGGAACTTCTTTGGACAAATCCCGTGGCTCCGCGCTCGGTCCTTCGGTGCCTGCAAGGCTGCGCCGCGCGCATCCGCGAAGGGGAGAACGTCCTCTCTCCAGCCACCAATAAGGCTCTCTCCGCCGTCGAGACGTTGCTTCAGGAGGTCCAAGCGAGCGATTGGGAGGATTTGCTCGCCAGAAATAAAACAGGCGCGGCAAAGTCGGCCCTGCAGGTCCATTCCGATGGTCTTCTCCAAAGCCTGCTCGGACTTCACACCGTGATCTGCGACAGTTTTCTGAATCATCAAGTGCTCATGCACCGCGAAACGAAGCCTTCTTTCACCGCCTGACCATGCTGTTCAACATTGTTCACACCACGGGCTATGTTTACGCAGACACGGCCATGGAGGCTTACCTTGAAGTGCGGCTCACGCCGCCTGTCAGGCCTGAACAGGATGTTCTCCGCCACCGCATCGAATTTCAACCCGCCGCGGAGGCCTCCGACTACATCGACTATTTCGGAAACCGGACAACTTTCTACTCGATGACATTGCGCCACCGGCAACTCAAAGTGACGAACCGTTTGGCCGTCCGCACGCTCCCTCGCATTCTGCCAGAGCGTGGACTCGAACTCACCATTGCTGAGGCCCGGCAGATTTTAAAATCCGGAACAGGTGTTTTTGATTACCTGCAACCGACAGAGGCCATCCCTCTTGTGAGGGAGTCCATCGCATGGGCGAGGGAAATCCTGCGCGCGAGCCGCCCGCTCGGAGGAGCCCTCGATGAGCTGAACAAAACGATTTACCGGGAGTTCAAATACCGCTCGGGTTCGACGGAGATCGAGACACCTCTTTTCCTGATCTGGAAAAAACGCGAAGGCGTCTGCCAGGATTTTGCTCATGTGATGATCAGCGTCCTGCGAGCCGCTCGCATTCCCTGCCGCTATGTGTGCGGCTACATCGAGTCCGAGTCGGCCGTTTCCGTCGATCCCTCCCGCAAGCGCCTGGTCGGATCTCTGGCCACACATGCGTGGGTGGAGGTTCTGGTGCCAGGCATGACCTGGGTGGCGCTGGATCCCACAAACAACCAGTGGTGCGGGGAGCAGCATGTCTCAGTCGCCGTGGGCCGAGACTTTATCGACGCCGCTCCCGTGCGGGGAACTTTCAAAGGTTCAGCCTCGCAAAAGCTGAAAGTGCATGTGAACATGCAGCGAATTCTTGAAAAGTCATGAAACTCAAAATCAAAAAAGAATCGGTCTACACCTACGAGGGCAAGGTGTCATTTTCACCACACCATGCGCGAATTTTTCCTCGCATCGACTTGTCCGTCAAGGTCGAGAGCATCCATTTCGAAACCCAATCAGGTGCCGATGTGCAGTTCCGGCAGGACCTCTTCGACAACCACATCGCCTATTGTTTCTACCCTGAGATGTCGGAGACGCTTCCCTTTCGTGTGGAACTCGATCTTGAAGTGAAGGAGAAAAACCCTTTCCACTTTCTGCTGGAGTCACATGCACTGCATGTTCCGCCCCAATATACCGAGGACGAGCTCGCGATTCTTGCTCCGTATCTCGCGCCGGTGACCAGATGCAAACTTCCAGCACCTCTCGCACCCTCCGGTCCGCGCCCAACGGTGGAGACAATTCTCAATTTCAACCACTGGATTTTCGATAATATTGAGTATGAGGCGAGACCGCACGGGATGCCTCTTACGCCGGAAGAGACATTGAAAAAAGCCTGCGGCTCCTGCCGAGACTTTGCGGCACTCCTCACGGAAAGCCTCCGCCAAAATGGCGTGGCCGCTCGACTCGTTAGTGGTTTTGTCTGGGAAGGCGATAAGCCAGAGTCCGAAAAACGCGCTTCCAGCGCCATGCACCTCTGGGTCGAAGCCTGCCTGCCGGGAGCGGGTTGGATTGGCATGGATCCGACCAACGGCGTGCTCGCAGACCACCACTTCGTTGCCACCGCAGTGGGGCGCCGACATGATGATGTTGCACCAATCAGCGGCGCCTACTACAGCAGCACGCCATCTGCCAGCAGCATTGCCACAAGTATCTCGGTGGAAAAAATCGTGTGAGGACACCGCTCGCCTTTCTCCGCACAATATCGGGAAACCAGCTAGAACTCCCACTCGTAGATTAAAAGGGAGGCAAGTTCACATGGGCCGACCATCATCCGCTCACACATCATGAAATTTTTTGAAGGCTGCACGGCACTGATCACAGGAGCATCCTCCGGACTAGGAGCGGAATTCGCGCGCCAACTCGCCCCGCTCGCCTCGCGCCTCGTTCTGGTGGCCCGGCGCAAAGACCTTCTGGAGGAACTCGCCTCGACGCTTCGTTCGATCCACCCCCAACTCGATATCCGCGTCTTCGAGGCAGATCTCACCCGCTCCGACCGACGGCAAGCCCTGGCTGACTGGCTCGCCAATGAGAAGCTTGATATCAATTTTCTCATCAACAACGCAGGCCTCGGCGATCACGGGCATTTCGAGTCCAGCGACTGGACCCGCGTGCAGGAGATGATCGATCTCAATATCACCGCGCTCACCCATTTGACCCACCTACTTGTGGGAGGAATGCTTGTCCGTGGCCGAGCGGCCATTCTCAATGTCAGCAGCGTGGCGGGATTTTTTCCTCTGCCAAACATGGCGGTTTACTCGGCGACAAAAGCGTATGTCACCAGCCTGTCGGAGGCCCTTGCCATAGAATTGCGGCCGAGAGGTATCACCGTCACCGCTCTCTGCCCGGGACCCGTGCCGACCGAGTTTTTCGATATCGCGACCCGGCCGGGAGAAGAGGACTCCTCCTCCCATTTTGAAACCTTCCCGGCCTTTGTGGTTTCCGCAGCGGAAGCCGTGCGCGATGGCCTCCGCGCCGTGGCCAATGACCGCGCCCGCATCATTCCCGGTCCACTGCTCGCGGCAGCCGTTACCATGGCTCTTGTCATTCCCTTTTGTATCGTCCGCCGCATTCTCACTGCAAAAGCCGCATCTTTTTAGAATATCCGTCCGATGCCTACATCCACTACGCGCCACTCCGAGTCCCTCTCCTTCGCCGAGGCATTTGAACTCATCAATCCACACCTCTACACGGTTGAGGAACGCATCCGCGCCCAAGCGAAATCGTTCGATCCCGCTGTGGAGGGCTATGTCTCATACATCTGTGGCGCGGGCGGTAAACGCCTGAGACCTGCTCTGGCGCTTCTATCCGCCGGGGCCACGGGAAAAATCACCCCCGGCCATGTGGATCTCGCAGTGATCCTTGAGCTCATCCACATCGCAACTCTCGTGCACGATGACATCATCGACGGCGCGGAACTCCGCAGAGACCAGCCCTCCGCCAATGCCAAATGGGGCAACTCCATCAGCGTCCTCCTCGGCGATGTGCTCTTCGCCCACGCGCTCAAGCTTTCCACAAATTTCAGCAACAGCGACATCTGCCGACGCATCGCGGACGCCGCCTCCGAGGTTTGCTCCGGCGAGATCATTCAGACCCAGCGCCGCTTCGACCTCAAGCTGACCACGGCCGACTACTACCGAATCATCGAAATGAAGACGGCCGCCCTCTTCACCGCAGCCTGCGAGCTGGGCGCTTTCATCAGCGAGGCCAGCCCCGCTGTGATCGGATCTTTCAGAACATTTGGAACCAAGCTCGGCGTGGCCTACCAGATCTATGACGATATCCTCGACTTCGCCGGCAATGAGGAGGAGACCGGCAAAACGCTCGGCACCGATCTTCAAAAAGGAAAATTCACCCTCCCCGTGCTGCTGATGCTCCAATCTGGAAAGGATGTCAGCACCCTTCGCGACATACTGCTCAATGACGAGCCTGGAAGCTCATCCGCCCTCACTGCCATTCTTCAAGAGGCGGGAACGATCGATAATGCAAAGGCTATCGCCAACAGACTCATCACCGAAGCAGTCGCACAACTCGACGGAGTTCAGGACAACCGCTACGCACGCGGCCTGCGCGCGATCCCGGAGCACTTGCACAGCCTCCTCAAGGGTCTGTGACAATCTGATCGGCAATCTCCTCGGCTGGATAGGTCCAAATCTCCGAGAGCGTGGGATGATAGTGCGGGACAGCTGCAAACTCCCGCGCGGTGGCGCGGTAGCGCATGGCCATCACGACTTCGTGGATGAGCTCGGACGCCTCCGGGCCGACGACCGCGCCGCCCAATATTTCGCCGGTTTCGCGTGATGCCGTGAGTTTCACAAGCCCGTGGGTCTCTCCCATGAGGAGGGATTTTCCATGGTCGTTGAAAGGATATGTCGCCGTCAGAAAGGAAATGCCCGCTGCCTCCAACTCCGCCTCGGTGGCGCCGACGCTGGCAAATTGGGGATCCGAGAAGACGGCGAAAAGTTTCAGCCGGTAGTCCATGAGCGGCGGTTCACCTTTATGACGGCCCAAGTGGATGGCCGCATTGGTAGCGGCGATCTCGCCCTGCTGAATGGCGATATGAACGACTTCGAGTCCGCCGCACACATCGCCTGCCGCGAAAATGTCGGGGACCGATGTGGCCTGCGTGGCACCGACCTTGATGCGCCCGCCATCCGTTGCCAGACCGAGCGCTTCCAGTCCACGCAGTGCGGGTGTGCGGCCGAGGGCGTTGAGGATGCGCTGTGCATGAATCGTGTTGCGAGCGCCGTCTTTTTCGAAAACGACACTCATGGCATCGCCTTCCCTTTCGACGCGCAAAAGTTTGGTCCCCGTGTGAATCGTGATTCCATCCGCCCGCATACCTTCTTCCAAAGCGGCCGCGGCATCGGGATCGCTGCCGCGCAGAATTTGCGGGCTGCGCTGAATGATGGCCACCTCGCGCCCGAAAGCCCGGCAGTAGGAGGCCATCTCCAGCGCCACCGGTCCCGCTCCGAGCACGATGATCGACTTCGGAATTTCCTCCAGATCGAGGATGTCGTCACTCGTCAGGCAACCCGCCTCGGCCAATCCGGGTACGGGCGGCGTCGATATTTCAGAACCGGTTGCGATGAGAAAGGATTTGCCCCTCAGAGTCGTTGAGGAGCCATCCGTCGACACAATGCGAACTTCATTGGCATTTAAAAACTCCGCACGGCCTCGAAAAAAATCAAACCTGCCGGATTCCAGCTGGCCCTTCCGGTAGTCGGCGAACTCCGCGATGAGGCGGCGTTTCCGGGCAATGATCGCCGAGGCATCGAAGCGGGGATTGTCACACGCCAGACCAAACTCTTCGGCGCGCGCCAGCACGCGGAAGCGCCTTGCGGATTCGAGCAGAGACTTGCTCGGCATGCAGCCACGAAGAATGCAAAGCCCGCCAACCTCGCGCCCACCCTCGATCACAGCCACGCGAAGCCCGAGGGATGCCGCCGTTCTCGCACCGGCATACCCTGCGCTGCCTCCTCCGATGACGACGAAGTCGTATTCCATATTTCCTGTCCGCGCCTTCGCGGGCTGCCCTACATTCGGGGAATCGTGATGCCGCGCTGGCCCATGTATTTCCCGGCGCGGTCGGCGTAGCTCGTCTCGCAAGTCTCCTTGGACTCAAAAAACACGACCTGTGCGAGCCCCTCGTTTGCATAGATGCGGGCGGGCAGCGGCGTGGTGTTCGAGATCTCCAGCGTCACGTGTCCCTCCCACTCCGGCTCAAAGGGCGTCACATTCACAATGATGCCGCAGCGCGCATAGGTGGATTTGCCGACGCAGATGGTGAGCACCTCGCGAGGGATTCGAAAGTATTCCACACTCCGGGCGAGGGCGAAGGAATTCGGCGGCACGACGCAGACATCGGTTTGCATGTCCACAAAGGAGCGGTCATCGAAAGCCTTCGGGTCCACCACGCTTCCAAAAACATTTGTGAAAACCTTGAACTCGTTCGAAACGCGGAGGTCGTAGCCGTAGCTCGAAAGTCCATAGCTGATGACACGCTCGCCGGATTTGGTCGTCTTGATCTGACCATCCACAAAGGGCTCGATCATGCCGCGTTCAACCGCCATGCGGCGGATCCATTGGTCGGAGCAGACTGACATTACATCGAGAGGCCGGGAATTTTCATTCCGCCCGTAAGTTTGCCCATTTCATCGCTGCCCAGTTTTTTCGCATCCTCAAGCGCCTGCTTCACAGCTGTGAGAACAAGGTCTTCGAGCATCTCGACATCATTCGGATCCACAACCTGCGGATCGATTTTGATCGCTGTCACATCCCCCGTTCCAGTGGCCGAGACCTTCACCTTGCCTCCGCCTGTGGTGGCTTCGATTGTGCGGCTGGCCAGTGCGGTCTGCGCTTCCGCCATGCGTTCCTGCATGCGCTGCGCTTCCTTCATCATTTTTGCGATATTCATGTTTTTTGAGTTTGTAGAGTGCCCTTGAAAATTTCGAGGGCTTTTTCGATCAGCGGGTCATGGAGAAATTCTTCCATCGGATCCATCGGCGGGGCTTCCACGACAGGCTCGGCGACTTTGGGCGCTTCGGGTTCAGGCTCCGGCTCCGGCGCAGCCGTATGGAGGGCCTCGTCGAATTCAAAAACGATCTTCGTCGGTTGACACAAATCCTGGAGGAGCCGGGCTTCGATGTCTTTGATGCCCTTTTCCATGAACATCGAGCTGCTGGCCTCTTGAAGTACGGCAGGAAAACGAACAATCAGCCGACCACCTTCGAGGCGGTCGAAAACACCCTCGCGGAACCAGCCAAAACGGATCACCGAATTCTTGGAAAACTCCGCCGCAATGCGCTCCCAGCAAAGGGCGGCATCCACCGGGGCTGCGGGTTCGGGAGTCGGAGCGGGCGTAGCCTTTGGAACCACAGGCGGCGGCGTGCGCACCACAGTCGGAGACGGTTTGGGAATCTCCAACACAGGCTGCGGCTCAGCTGGTGCGCTCACGACCGGCGCTGCGGGAGCCGACTCAGGCGCTGGGCTTGGTGGCAAAACCGGCGCTGGAGCAGGCGGAGGCGTAGCCGCTATTGGAGCAACTTTTGCGGGACGATCCGAACGCGGCGCAGGCGGCTCGCCGTTGCAAAGGCCGGTGAGTGTTTCAATGACATCCGTGAGGCTGGTCTCATCCAAAAGGTGGAGGGCTTTGATGACGGCGACATCGAGTTGGAGTTTCTTGTCGGCGACCCACTTCATGGCGGATTCAGCCGCGCTGAAATGATCCACCAAATCCAAAAGCTTGCCTTGCGAGATCGCACACTCGCCACCCGTGGCCTGGCTGACCAACAGGTCGCGCAAGTGCGACACAAGCTCGGCCGTGAGGCGCGAGAGGTCCTTCCCGAGGTTGGACTGCGCCGCCACCGTGTCGAGTGCCGCACTGGCATTTCCCACGAACAGGCTATCCGCGAGGCTCACCACGACCTCATGCGGGGTGAAGCCGAAGACATCCATGACATCGCCCGCCCGAATATGATTGCCGCAGAAGGCGACCATCTGGTCGAGCATGCTCTCGGCATCGCGCAATCCGCCCTCCGCTCCGCGTGCGATGGCATCCGCCGCTTCGCCGTCAAGCTGGATTTTCTCGTTTTCCGCGATGAAAAGCAGGTGCTTTTTGATCAGGTGCGCAGGAATCCGGCGCAGGTCGAAACGCTGGCATCGGCTGGTAATGGTCGCGGGGACTTTTTGCGCCTCGGTGGTCGCGAAGATGAACTTCACATGCGGCG
>DGXZ01000054.1:569-20416 GCA_002396485.1 Spartobacteria bacterium UBA5019 | reverse complement strand
GAACTTCACATGCGGCGGCGGCTCCTCGAGGGTTTTGAGCAGGGCGTTGAATGCGCCTGTGCTGAGCATGTGCACCTCGTCGATGAGGTAGATTTTGAATTTCCCGCGAGTCGGTGCGTAAGCGGCGCTTTCCCGCAGGTCGCGGATGTTTTCCACGCCGTTGTTGCTGGCCCCGTCGATCTCGATGACATCGAGGCTGCGCCCCTCGGCGATTTCCAGACAAGCCGGGCACTTGCCGCAAGGCTCCGAGGTGGGACCGGCCTCGCAGTTCAAAGCCTTCGCCAGAATGCGGGCGGTGGAGGTCTTGCCGATTCCGCGCGGACCCACAAAAAGATAGGCCTGCGCAAGCCGGCTGGAGTTCACCGCATTCTGAAGTGTGCGCGTGATGTGCTCCTGCCCGACGACTTCGGCGAATGTTTGCGGACGATACTTGCGGGCGAAAACTCGGTAACTCACGCGAGGACTTTAAGCCCGCCCTTCCGCGTCAGCCAGCACGATTTGAAAAAGTCACTCCTCGTTGGCATACCAAATTTGTTCAGCAATAATCCTTGACCTCCCAGAGTCCATCCCAAGACTCGCCGCGTGCGTTCATCCATCATTTTTTTGCGCCGGACTTCTCTCTTGGGTGCACTGCTGTGTGCATCTTTTTTTCAGCCTCTTTCAGCTTCCGCTCAAAGGACGGAAATCCTCAACCTTTCCTACGAGAAAAATCCTCCCTACCCGGAGGCTCAAAATCCGCAGTTGCCGCTTGAAGTTTATGATCAGGAATTTGCCGAGATTCTCGGCAAGGAGCCCGCACTGGTGCATCTCGCCAAAGGTTTTGGCTTCACCGAGGGACCGGTTTTTCTCTCGGTGAAAAACTCCGACGAGGGCTATCTCATTTTTTCCGACCAGATCAACGACAACATCAACCTCATCCGCTGGCATGGCCTCACGCCATACAATACCATCACGCCAGCCTCCTGGAGCGAGCCGGTCGTTTTTCGGCATCCCTCGAGCATTGCGGATGGTCAAACAGCCGACCTCAACGCAAACCTGCTCACGGCCGAGACGACCGGTCGCCGGGTTTCCATCACAAAACACGATGGCACGGTGGAAACGCTTGCTGGTTCCTACGAGGGCAAGCCGCTGAATTCTCCGAACGATCTGGTGGTGAAATCCGACGGCTCCGTGTGGTTCACCGATCCCAGCTACGGCTCGCTGCAATTCCCGCAGGAGGCGTATTTGCCGAACAATGTCTACCGTTACGATCCGAAAACCAAGGCCCTCACGGTGGTGACCGGAAATCTGCAAATGCCCAATGGCATCGCCTTTTCACCAGATGAAAAAATCCTCTACATCATCGACAGCGGAGCGATCCAGGCGCCGCGCACCTACTACTACGACAAACCGCACACGATCTATGCTTTCGATGTCTCGGCGGATGGCAAAACGATCTCGAACCAGCGCGAATTCGCAGTCGTCTATCCCGGTTTCCCCGATGGAATGCGGCTCGACGCGAATGGCAATATCTACTCCGGCGCGCTCGACGGCATCCACGTCTTCAACCCAAAGGGTAAGATGATCGGCAAAATCAAGCTGCCTAAGGAGACGGCGAACCTGACCTTCGGCGGCCGCGACAACAATATCCTCTTCATTTGCTCGTCCGACTCGGTCTGGGCGATCAAACTCAACACAACCGGTGCGAAACCCGTGCCACAAATCGAACGCTAGAAATCCATGAACAACGACTACGATATCATCATCATCGGAAGTGGCGCGGGCGGCGGCACATTGGCCCGTCACCTGGCCCCCTCCGGAAAACGCATCCTCATCCTCGAGCGCGGCGGCTGGCTCCCGCGCGAGCCGGAAAACTGGTCCGCATCGGAAGTCTTCATCGCAAACCGCTACACATCGAAGGACACCTGGCGCGACAAGCACGGCAAGGCTTTTCAACCCGGCGTCCATTACTTCGTCGGCGGCGCGACCAAGCTCTACGGCGCCGCTCTCTACCGGCTGCGCAAGGAGGATTTCGGCATCCTGAAACACCAGGATGGCATCTCGCCCGCATGGCCGCTGGGCTACGAGGATTTTGAATCCTACTACACCAAGGCCGAGCGCATGTATCATGTCCACGGCGCACGCGGCGAGGATCCTACCGAACCGCCCTGCAGCGAGCCGTATCCCTTCCCCGCCGTATCCCACGAGCCCCGCATCCAGCAACTCGCCGACGACCTCAAACGCGCAGGCTACCATCCCTTCCACTCGCCCTGCGGCATCATGCTCAACGAGGCAAACATGCCCTACAGCCAATGCGTGCGCTGCGAGGATTGCGATGGATTTCCCTGCCTCGTCCAGGCGAAGTCGGATGCCGAGGTCTTGGGTGTGCGTCCCGCGCTCGAACACTCGAATGTCACGCTCCTCACAAATTCCCAGGTGCTGAAACTCAACACCAACTCCGCTGGCAATTCGGTGAGCGAGGTCGTGGTCGATCGCGACGGAAAAACCGAAACCTTCCGCGCCAGCATCGTGGTCGTTTCCGCAGGAGCGGCGAACTCCGCGCGGCTCCTTCTCATGTCGGCGAATGACAAACACCCGAACGGCCTTGCGAACGGCTCCGGGCAGGTGGGTCGGAATTACATGTATCACAACAGCCAGGCCGTGCTGGCGATTTCCAAGGAGCCGAATCCGACGAAATACCAGAAGACACTTGGTCTGAATGATTTTTATTTTGGCATGAAGGACTTTGAGTTTCCGATGGGCAATATCCAGATGATTGGAAAATCCCAAGGCCCCATGTATCGAGGCGAGAAGCCGATCGAGGCCGGCCTTGCGCCTGAGTTCACACTCGACTTCGTAGCCAAGCATGCCGTCGATTTCTGGCTCTCGACCGAGGACCTCCCCTCGCCCGACAACCGCGTCACAATCGACCGCGAGGGCAATATCACGCTCAGCTACACGCCAAACAACCAGGTCGCCAAGCAACGCCTCTACGAAAAGCTCAAGTCGATGCTCAACCACCTCGGCATGCACGAGCACCTCATCCCGCGAAATCTCTACATGAAAAACGAGATCGACATCGGCGGCGTGGCCCACCAATCCGGCACCTGCCGCTTCGGCACCGATCCCGCCACCTCCGTGCTCGACACGAATTGCAAGGCCCACGAACTCGACAACCTCTATGTCGTGGACACCTCGTTCTTCCCGAGCATCGGCGCGGTGAATCCCGCTCTGACCGCGATGGCGAACGCCCTCCGAGTCGGCGACCATCTCCTCGAGAGGCTGAAATAAAGACTCCGCACTCCGGCATGGCGGATTCATCGCAGAATGGGACCCCCTCCCGCGCAGCCGTGGGAGCGGTTTTCGGCGCGGGCGTGGCGCAGGGCATTGCCCTCGTCACATTCCCCGCAGCGGGGGCGATTTTCACAAGCCCGCAGCACTACGGGCTGAGCAGCACGCAATACGGCATGCTCTTTGTGCCGCAGGCCATCATGGCAATCGTCAGCTCCCTGCTCGGCCCAACCCTCGCACGGAGCCTGGGGGCGAAGAATGTCTTTCTGGCAGGAATGCTGGCGAATCTCCTCTCGATGGGGCTTCTCATCGCGAGCCAGTTCCTCATGGCAAACCAGACCGCCGCCTACGCGGTGCTGCTTCTGGCAACGACCTGTATGGGCCTGGCCTTCGGCCTCACTGTTCCCGTCATCAATACCTGCGCCGCTGCGTTTTTTCCGTCCACAGCGGACCGCGCCTTGCTGACCCTGAATACACTGCTGGGCCTTGGCACAGCGCTGGCGCCGGCATTTGTGGCGGTTTTCACCGGCCTGGGATTTTGGTGGGGCCTTCCAGTCCTCGTCGCCGCACTCTGCGGCGGGCTCCTCGTTTTTTCATTGCCGCTGAAAATCTCCACGGGCGCGGCCTCGAGTGCGCCACACTCGCGTTCTGGAGGCCTGCCTCCCCTCTTCCCAGCCTTTGCCGCTGCCGCCTTTCTCTATGGCATCTGCGAGACAATGAACGGCAACTGGGCATCGATCCTCATGTCCAACACGCTGGGAAACACTCCCGCCACGGCCTCGCTGGCGCTAACCGTTTTCTGGGCCACCGTTACCGGCGGCCGCCTGCTGTTCGCGTCGATCGACCGATGGGTTCCCGAGCGTGGGGTTTTTCGGTTCTTGCCCGTGGTGATCACGATTTCATTTTTTCTCACGCCATTACTGCCCGCGAAAGCCGCCCTACCCGGCCTTGCCGCCTTCGCTCTCGCCGGCCTCGGCTGCTCCGCCATGCTGCCGCTCCTCATCAGCTTCGGACAAAAACAAATGCCATCCATCGCCGCCTCGGTCGCGGGCGGTATGATTGCGTTCTACCAGCTCGGTTACGGCATCGCAGCCTTTGGAGTCGGCCCGCTTGAGAACATGGCATCGCTTTCCCTCAACCACATCTTCGCCGCCACCGCAGTCCCCGCCATTGGCCTCGCTGTGCTCGCCTTTGTGATGACCCGCCGCGATTGACTTCACACCACAAATCACCCATCACCTCCCCATGCCTAAAGACAACGAATCCCTCCGCATCGAAGCCCGCGATTCCGACACAGAAGACTGGCACCTCTGGGGCCCCTACCTGAGCGACCGCCAGTGGGGAACGGTGAGGGAGGATTATTCGGCAGATGGCGACGCCTGGACCTCGTTTTCCTTCGATCAATCCCGCTCGCGCGCCTACCGCTGGGGTGAGGATGGACTTCTCGGCATTTGTGACAAAAACGGACTGCTGTGCTTCTCGGCTGCGCTCTGGAACGGCAAGGATCCGATTTTAAAAGAGCGCGCTTTCGGGCTCTCCAACCCGCAGGGTAACCACGGCGAGGACATCAAGGACTACTACTACCACCTTGCAAACACCCCCACGCATTCCTTCATGCGCGGCCTCTACAAATACCCGCAGCAGGAATTCCCCTACCAGCACCTCATCGAGGAAAATGGATGCCGCTCCCGCCTGGAGAAGGAATACGAACTCGTCGATACCGGCATTTTCGACGAAAGCCGCTACTTCGATGTGTTCTTCGAATACGCCAAAGCGGCGCCGGACGACATGGCGATCCGGTTGCGAATCGTCAATCGCGGCCCCGATGCGGCCCCGCTGACCGTTCTTCCGACACTCTGGTTCCGCAACACATGGACATGGGAAGTCGCCCCCGCCTCGAAGCCAGAGATCCGCCTGTTGCCGGACGGTCAGGGACTCAGCGCGCATTCCGCCGATCTGGGCGATTACAGCCTCCAAGCCGAAGGCCGACCGGAGTGGATTTTCACCGAGAACGAGACCAACGACCGCCGCCTCTACAATTCCCCAAACCGCACGCCATTTGTGAAAGATGCCTTCCATGATTATGTCGTGAGTGGAGCGACCGGCGCGGTGAACCCCGCCCACATCGGCACCAAGGCCGCAGCAGTCTACCAACGCACGCTCGCCCCCGGTGAAGAGTGGGTGATCCGCCTACGGCTCGCCCCAGGCGCACAGGAACAGTCGTTTGATTCCGCCTTCGACACGCTTTTTGCCGATCGGGAAAAGGAACACTTCGCCCACTTCGAAGCCGTGGTTCCCGGAATGCCCGAGGACTTGTCGCTCGTCATGCGCAGCGCGATTGCCGGCCTGCTCTGGGGCAAGAAATTTTATTCCTACCATGTGAACCGCTGGCTCAGCGGCGATCCGACCATGCCGAAGCCGCCGGCCGAACGCTGGAAAGGACGCAATGTTTTCTGGCAGGAACTCTACGCGAACGATGTCATCTCGATGCCCGATTGTTGGGAATACCCCTACTTCTGCGCTTGGGATCTCATGTTCCAATCCGTGGCCTTTGCTGTCACCGATCCCGGCACCGCGAAACGCCAAAACATGCTGCTCCAAGGCGAACGCTACACTTCTCCAAGCGCCCAGCAGCCTGCTTACGAATGGGCGCTATCGGATGCCAACCCGCCCATCGGCGGCTGGGCGGCGTGGAGGATTTATTCCATCGAACGCGGAGAGACGGGCACAGGCGACCGCGCCTATCTCAAAAAAGCCTTCAACAAACTCCTCCTCAACTACGGCTGGTGGGCGAACCGGGTCGATCAGACGGGAGAAAATGTCTTCGAAGGCGGATTCCTCGGTCTCGACAACATCGGCGTGTTCGACCGCCGCTACCCGCTCCCCGACGGATCCCGCATCGCGCAGAGCGACGGCACCGCCTGGATGGCGACCTTCTCGCTCAATATGCTCAAAATCGCCATCGAACTCGCCCAAGAGGAGCCGGAGTTCGAGGACATAGCCGACAAATTCCTCAACGATTTCATCTACCTCGCCGCAGCCATCAACTCGACAGGCACGGGCGGCCTCGCCTTATGGGACGATGAGGATGGATTTTACTATGATGTCCTACGGCGTCCGGACGGCTCCTCAGCCTATCTCAAAACCCGCTCGGTTGCGGGTCTCACCCCTCTCTTCGCGGTGGAGAGCTTCGATCCTGCGACCGTGTTGAAGTTTCCACTCCTGCGCAAACGCTACCAGTGGTTCGAAAAACACCGCCCGCATCTGATGGCGAAACTTCAGCACATCAAACAAGATGTCGATGGACGCAAACTCATCTCGCTTGTCCCACCCGAGCACCTCCGGCGCATCTGCGAGCGTTTGTTCGATGAATCGGAATTCCTTTCGCCGCATGGCATCCGTGCCCTCTCAAAAATCTACGAAGAGCATCCCTACACCTTCACCGAAGGGGAAAAAACCGAGACCCTCGCCTATAGTCCCGCCGATAGCCCTGTGGCGATGTTCGGCGGCAACTCGAATTGGCGCGGCCCAGTCTGGATGCCGATGAATTATCTCGTCATTGAGGCACTCCAAAAATTCGGTTTTTACTTCGGCGACACATTCAAAGTGGAGTTTCCGACCGGCAGTGGAGTCCAGATGAACCTCTGGGAGGTTTCCTTGGAGCTCGAAAAACGCCTCGTCGGCATATTCACCCGCGACAAAGATGGCCGCCGCCCGTTCAATGGCGGAGTTGACCTCTTCCAAAACGATCCCCACTGGCGCGATCTCCTCCTCTTCAACGAATACTTCAACGGCGACAATGGCGCAGGCGTCGGTGCCAGCCACCAAACCGGCTGGACCGCCCTCGTAGCCAAAATGTGCCGCCAGCTCCACACATTCCAAAAAAACATCTGACCACAAGACCGCGCCCGTCCTCGGGCGCCGCCTCGTGCATCACAGTTCGACCTATCTAAAAAACCTCTGTGTTCTCTGTGACCTCGGTGGTCAATCCTTCGCAAGAAACCGCCGCATCAACCCCCGTGCGGAGCAGCAGAGCGTTCGCGGTTCAACCACACGCGGGCGATACCCTTCATGCGGGTGAGGATGTAATAAACCGTCTGGCTGCGCTGGCGCACGAGTTCCGCTCCTACGATCTTCGGCACAAAGTCCGCCGGCACCTCCATGATCTCCTCGGGCGTGAGGCCATCAAGCCCCTTGCAAAGAATCGCCGTCATCGCCTTCGTGAGCGTTTGCACCTGCGAACCCAGGGTAATCCGGAACGCACAGGCGCGCTGCGGGGATACTTTCAAAAACACGCCGACCGTGTCGGTGCATTCCTCGTCTTTGCGGATGTCTTCGAGATCGAAGGCTTCCCCATCACGCGGCCCTTGTTTCATAGCGGCAGTCGCATACGAGATGAGAGACTCTCGCTTCTCGGCATCCGGCAAGGACTCGAAGAGCGCGATGATTTGATTGAGCTTACCGGGATACACAGCGTTTCCTAGCCTCTCTCGATCGGAGCCCCAACGCGGTTGCCCCACTCAGTCCAGGATCCATCGTAGTTGCGGACATTTTTGTAGCCGAGGAGATAGGTAAGAACAAACCAGGTGTGGCTCGAGCGCTCGCCAATTCGGCAGTAGGCAACGACATCCTGTCCGGGTTGCAGACCTGCCTCGTCCTCATAAATCTGACGAAGTTCGTTCACGCCTTTGAAGGTGGAGTCATCCTTCACAGCCATCTTCCAAGGAACACTGGCCGCGCCGGGGATGTGACCGCCGCGCAGAACACCTTCCTGGGGATACTCCGGCATGTGAGTGACCTCGCCGCGAAATTCCGCCGGTGACCGCACATCGATGAGCGACATACCGGCACGGCTCTGGGCGAGGGCCTGATCGTAAAAAGCGCGGATTTCCGCATCGCAGCGGGTTTCAAGTGGCGTGTAGTGGCCATGCATGAAATGCGGCACGGCACGCGTGAGATGCCGCCCCTCGGCGACCCACTTGTCGCGCCCGCCGTCCATGATTTTCACTTTCGTGTGACCAAACAGCCGGAACACCCAAAGCGCATAGCAGGCCCACCAGTTTGATTTGTCACCGTAGAAAATGACCGTCGTGTCGTTCGAAATGCCATTGCGTTCGCACAGCGCCGAGAATTGCTGCGGAGTGATGTAATCGCGGATTGTCTGGTCCTGCAAATCCGAGCGCCAGTCGATATGCACCGCGCCCTGAATGTGGCCGGTGTCGTAGAGCAGGATGTCCTCGTTGCTTTCGACAATTCTGACATGTGGATCGGCAAGGTGTCCTTCAACCCACTCGGTAGTGACCAAGGCATCAGGATGCGCGTAGCTTTTTTCGCTCATATGCAACTAAACTAAAGATTCTCCGCCGCTGTGCAAGCCAGACGGGAGCCCATCTCGAAAAAGACACCGCCCGAACGCAACATCTGAACCGGCCATAGCCTTCTTTGGCATTGGCGATTTCAAACCCGGTATGCTTAAATCTCGTCGCGACCAGATGTTTTTTTTTATCCTCCATAACAACGTACAGGAAGGCCCATACGCGACGGCGGATGTAAAACGCCTGCTTCGCCAAGGACGCTATACCCCCGAGAACCTGTGCTGGCGCGAAGGCTGGGAGGACTGGCGCCCACTCTCATCCGTGATAGGCATGGTGGCAAAATCCATCCACCCCGGGGAAGACGCCCAACCCGTCAAGAGCCAGACCGCGTCTCATCAAGACGAATTTCCCGCGATGCCGGTTCATTGGCAGCATGAACGCACCGGTCGCGTCGCGAAGCGAGTCGTGATTTTAGTCGTCCTTGTTTTGTTGCTGGGAGCAGTCTCCATCGTTCTCGGCCTCCTCCTGGTCGATTCGCAATCCCACATCCAGCGGCAGGCGGAACCAGCCGTGTCACGCGCCGAACTGGAACGCGGCCTGCTCGAGGCAAGCGTCACCCTTCGAGGCCCCCAAGCGGCAGATGAAATCCGAACATGGGTGACCTACGAAGACGCCACTACCAATCGACCCGTTGCGGTCTCCCGCGCCAACATTCTCATCTATCCCGAATCAATGGTCGCCGATGTGTTGCGTCCCCCAACCACCGGCGGAGTCGCCGAAATGATGAGCCGCCTCCAAAACTCATTGCCCCCGCCTTGGCGCGAAACCATCACCGACTCGAACGGCGTTGCGAGCGTCAGCGGCCTTCAGCCCGGAAAATACATCATCATCGCCTTCGCCCAAAAAACCGGCCAAGGTCAACCTGCAAACTACTTCTGGGTTGCCAGACGCGAACTCGACGAGCACCCCTCCCAGTCCCTCGTCCTCTCCGAAAAAAACGCCAACACCCCGAAGAGCATCGATTTCATCGTCATCGAATGACACCCCTCATCGCGCCTTGCTGTCGAACGCATCACGAAGGGCGTCACCGAGGAAATTCATCGCGAGGAGCGTGAGAGCCATCGAGGCTGCTGGAAAAACAAGGAGCCACCAGAAGCTGCGGACAGGATTGATCGCGCCGGCACCGTCAGCCAGAAGCGACCCCCAACTCGCCTGCGGCGCTTGGATGCCAAGCCCCAGAAAACTCAGGAACGACTCGTCGATGATGACCGCCGGAATCGTGAGGGTGAGGTAAACAAGGATGATGCCGGCAAGATTCGGCAGCAGGTGGCGGGTCAGGATTTTGACATGCGACTGCCCGAGTGCGCGGGCCGCCGTGACGAATTGGCGTTCCTTGAGCGAGAGCACCTGGCCGCGCACGATGCGGGCCATCGTAAGCCATTCGATGAAGCCCAGCGTGAGGATCAAAATCGCAATGCGGGATGACTCCACAAGCCACCCGAGACCTTCGCGGTTCGCCCACTCTTGAAGCCCGGCATTGAAGGCATTGATCGCGATCAAAATGAAAATCAGCCGGGGCACCGAGTAAAGAATGTCAACAAAACGCATCATGAACGCATCGGTGCGTCCACCGGCATACCCCGCAACCAGTCCCCAGGCGGTGCCAATGAAAAGACTCACCACCGCGCCGCACAGGCCGACCAGAAGCGAGATGCGGCCACCGGTCAAAACGCGGTAGAGCAAATCGCGTCCATTCAGATCCGTGCCGAAGGGATGCTCCCACGAGGGCGGTGCGTATTGGTTCGGGCCGGGTTCGCCGAGAGCGGATGAAAGAAAAAACGGCCCCGCGATACAGGCGAGAACCATGAATGCCAGAAGCACCGCCGACAGCACGGCGGCGGGATTTTTTCGGACTCGCTGGAAGACGCGTGGATCAAGCATGGGATTTGATTCGCGGGTCGAGGAACCCGTAGGCCAGATCGACGAGGAGATTGAAAAAAACCAGCATCGCACAATAGACGATCACCATCCCGCCAAGAAGAAATCCATCGCGGTTCAGGATGGAATGCACAAAAAATCCGCCCGCGCCGGGGATGTTGAAGACGGTTTCGACTACGATGGATCCCGTGAGCAAATGCGCAGCTAGCGGCCCCAGATAAGAAACCACTGGCAGGATCGCGATCCGCAACGCGTGGCGATAGACGACTGTGGATTCCTTCAGCCCCTTCGCCCGTGCCGTCCGCACAAAATCCATCTGCAGCGTCTCGACCATGCTGCCACGCATGAGGCGCGCGATCACCGCCGCCGCCGGAGCAGCCAGCGTAAGCGAGGGAAGAATCAAATGCGAAAATCCACCCCAGCCCCCGGCCGGCAGCCATCCGAGCGTGAGGGCGAACACGAGAATCAAAAGTGGGCCGATGATGTAAGACGGCAAGGAAATCGCCGCCAGCGCCAGAAACATCGCCCCGAAGTCTCGCCAAGTCTGGCGATGCATCGCCGCCAGCGCCCCAAGCCAAACACCGGCAAATGTCGCGAGCAAAAAAGCCGCCCCCCCGAGCGCGAGCGTGACCGGCAATGTCTGCGCGAGGATTTCATTCACCGAGCGGTTGCGATACTTTGTGGAAAGCCGCAGGTCGCCGCACAACAAGTCGCCAATGTAGCCCGTGTATTGCTGCCACAGCGGACCATCGAGTTTGTATTTCGCCAAAAGCTGCTTCTCGATCGCCTCCGGAATCTTTCTCTCCCCGTCAAAAGGCCCGCCCGGCGAAGCCCGGATCAACAGAAAAGTCATCGACACAACGCAGAACAAAACCACAAACAGCGAAACAAGGCGTTTAAATAGGACAGCAAGCATAGTGCGCAGGCCCAAAAAAAGATTCTTGAGCCGATTGCGCAAGTCCTACCGCAAGGAACCGCAAAACACCACCACCCACTGCACAGCCCGTAGAGCGGCGAACCAAAAATTTGGACGATCGTCCAAATTTTTGGTCTGGCGATGGTGCCTGAGTTTTTCGATCCAAGGATCCAGCCCGTCAGCGCGTGTCTGGGAATAGCGGTCCAGTGCCTCGGCCAACTCACGAAGTTCAGGCGCGATCCAGCCGATTACTTCCAAAAGCGATGTGTGTTGTTCATCAAGATTTGTCCAGTGAATGATGCGCTCGTGGTGAAAGACGCGGTTGCGGAGTTCACGCAGACGAGTCAAGCGGCGGTTCAGCGTCTGGAGGTCTCGCTGGGACTTGGGTGCGGCACAAAAGGTGAGGGTGGCGATGTGAACGATGTCCCGGCTCTGTGCATAATGCTTGTTGAAAAAGGCGGTCCAAAATCCAAAGGTCAGCTCCGCAACCATCCTCCCCGGAGATACGGGTTTGCTCAGGCGTTGAAGGTTCTCTTTGGCATTGGAAATTTGACTTTTCTGGGTCTTGGTGAGCAATTCGTAGCAGGCACTCTTGTCATACCACTGAGCGGTGAGGAAATGGTTTTCCAGAGCCCTTTGAAGTGCGTTACGCAGTCCCACCTCCACCATTTGCAGCGGCGAGTAAAGAGACTCGCAAAGCGCCATATTCCAAAGTTAGCGTGCTAGCGTGATGTGCGGCTCGGCTTGATCCTGATGATAGGCCTCGAGTCTCTCCGCTGCCAGAGCGGGTTTAAGATTTTCAAAAAAAACCGTATTCATTCTTGCTTACCAGAATAATTGAGGAAGAGTAATCGAGTGCACCCCGGGTGCCCTTCTCCCGTCCTTTGCGACGGTGCAGGGTCCGGGGTTTCTTTTTTCAGGCGATACCTCACCCCCCCAAAGCCTGCCTGACGGCGGCGATGATGCGGTCTTGGTCTTCTTCGGTCAGGTAGGGATTGAGCGGAAGGCTGAGGACTTCGCGGGAGGCGGACTCGGCTGCGGGGAAGTCGCCGTATTTGTAGCCGAGCGGGGTGAAGACCGGTTGCTCGTGGAGGCACTTCGGGTAGTAAACAGCGGTGGGGATTCCGAGCGTTTTGAGTTTCTCGGCGAGGGCATCGCGGTCGGCCACGCGGATAGTGTATTGGGCGTAAACATGGGTGTTCCCGTCACGAATGGCGGGGGTCGTGCAAACATCGCGGAGTTTTTCGGAGTAGCGGGCGCCAATGCGGTTGCGGGCCTCGACCTCGGCGGCAAAACCAGGCCACTTGGCGAGCATGATCGCAGCCTGCAGCGTGTCGAAACGGCCGTTCATTCCAACGAGGTCGTGGTAGTGGCGGCGAATGCCACCATGCGTGCGGATGGCTTTCATTTTCACGGCGAGGTCGTCGTCGTTTGTAAAAAGCGCACCGCCCTCGCCGTAGCATCCGAGAGGCTTGGCCGGGTAGAAGCTCGTGCTGGCGATATGAGTGACATTGCAGCTTTTCACTCCGTGTCGCGTAGCGCCAAAACTCTGCGCGGCATCTTCGATGACGGTGAGGCCGTGCTTCGACGCGATGGCATTGATGGCATCGTAGTCCGGCATCTGGCCGAAGAGGCTCACGGGCAAAAGCGCTTTCGTGGCAGGCGTGATGGCCGCCTCGATTTGCTCGACGGCGATATTGAAATCCAAGGGGTCGATGTCCACAAAGACCGTCTTTGCGCCAACCTGCGCAATCACCTCCGCCGTGCTGATCCAGGTGAAGGGAACCGTGATGACCTCATCGCCTGGGCCGATCTCCAGCGCGCGCAGGGCTATTTCCAGACTGTCCGTGCCGCTGGCCACCGTGATGGCATGACGACAGCCCACATAATCGGCGAGGGCGTTTTCCAGCGCCTCGACCTCGGGTCCCATAATAAAACGTCCGTGCTCAAGAACGCGGTCGATCGCTTCGTGGATGGCGGGCTTGAATTTGAGATACTGGGTCTTGAGATCGATGAAATCCATGACTCGGTTTAGCACTTCATACGCAGGGAGGAAATACACCAAATGAGCATTGGCTTATTTCAAAGGAGGCATTTTTGCCAAAACTCGTCAAAAGCTGCGCTCCAAGTCTGCCTCAATGTCTTTTATTGGCAGATTCGCATGAAGGCTTTTGTTTTGCAGAATAGGCTGATCTGATCCGACATCATGGATTTTCTCCTCTTTCTCATCGGCACCGATGAGCCTCTCGAAGGCCGCTGGGAGCGTCTGGACGATGCCTTCGCGGGTTGCGTGATCCGGATCGAAAAAACGGGCGAGGGAATGCTCGGCCGCATCGTCTCCCTACCTCAAACTATGGCCGATGCGGGCTGGCGAATTGGCGAACCCAAGTGGCAAGACATCCGGCCCAAAGGTCCATCCCGCTGGCTCATTCGCGATCTGCGCAAGCACTTCGACACGCGCACCGGCCGCGTCGTCGGCATCGACCTGCAAGAATACAACCTCTCGCTGGCCGCCGGGGGACGCCTCCGCCTCCACACCGGCAGCCTCCCGATGTTTCCCGTTCAATCGTGGAAACGCATCGCTTCCTCTCCCCAAAAATAAAATTCATTTTGAATTGAACTCTGAGGCTGCTCGTGAAAGGCTATTCTCCGATGAGCCTCGCCGCACCGCCTGTTCCTGAAACGCAAGTCACCAATGCCGCTTCTTGCGAGCAATTCGAACACACGCTCGTCGAGGTCTTTTCCGAGCTGGCCGATCTCTTCGGCAATCCCCGCTCCCACGGCGAGATCTATGGCATTCTTTTTGCCTCGCCCGAGCCGCTGACGATGGATGACATCGCCGCGCGACTCGGCATCAGCAAAGGCTCCGCAAGCCAAGGCCTCCGAGCATTGGAGACGCTGGGAGCCATCGAGCGCGATGCCAGCACGCGTACAGCCACCTACGCTGCAAGGCTCGAGCTGAAAGTCCTCATTTCCGGCTTTGTCCGCCAGCGCCTGCTGCCCCGCCTGAATTCCAGCAAAACCCAACTCGCCACGCTAAAGCTCCTACTGCCCGGCCTGCCCACCGAGCACAGCGCCGACTACCAACTCCGCCTCAAGCGCGTCACCCAATGGCACGAACGCGCTCTGCGCTTCCTCCCGCTGGCCCAAAAACTCCTCGATACCGCCTCGAAGTTCCCCACATCCATCGACTAAAAAAACCGCGTGCTGGAAACGCCACTACCCGAGACTCTCCGCCATGGAACGGCCTACAAAGCCGCCACCAAAGGCGGCAGCATGGGTTGAGAGAACCAGCCCGCCGGCCAAAAATGCGCTCCATTTCACAACCGACCCCAGCGTTTTCACAGAAACGCCACTATATCACGCCGCAGCCGCGCAGCGCGTAGGCGGCGTTCCCTCTTCCAAAATCTCCGTGTTCTCCGCGCCTCCGCGAGAAAACCTTTTCCCCGCATGCCCTCAACCCGCCGCGTCCTCTCCACCGACCTCGCCTGCACCGATTACGAGTCCCTCGGCGCGCACCTCCAGACCCGCACCCGGCAGCCCGGCCCCTACGCCGTCGATTTTTCCAATACCCACATCGTCACCATGCGGCGGCACGACCCTGCATTCGCGGCCATCACAGCCGGCATCGATCTCTTCGTCCCCGATGGCATGCCCCTCATCTGGTGCCTGAACCGCCAAGGTGCCGCCCTTCAAGACCGCGTTTATGGGCCTACTTTCATGGGGAAATTTCTTGCCACCTGCCCCACCGAATTCTCGCACTACTTCCTCGGCGGCAGTCCAGAATGCGGAAAAAAACTCCGCGAGCGCCTGCTCGATAGAAATCCGCAACTCAATATCGTTGGATCCTACCATGGAGAATGCACCCCCGAAGGCACGCTGGAAGATGAGTCCAAAGTCATCCAAGACCTTCAACTACTGAGCCCCGACTTCCTCTGGATCGGTCTTGGCACACCCAAGCAATACCACCTCCTCCAACGCCTCAAACCCCTCCTCCCCAGCGGCATCCTTCTCGCCGTCGGCTTCGCCTTCGATGTCAACGCTGGCACCAAACCCGATGCTCCCGCCTGGATGCAACGCGCAGGGCTCACATGGACCTACCGCCTCGGCACCGAACCCCGCCGCCTCGCCACCCGCTACCTCAAGTGGAACTCCCTCTTCCTGTATTACCTGCTGAAAAGATTTCACCACAATTGAAAAGGCGGGCCCTTTGAGATAGAGCAACCAAAGGTTGGCCCGAAGGGCACCCAAGCGGCGAGGGTAGCCGCGCGGGAGAGTGCCAAAGGCAGCCCCTCCGGGGCGAGATGAGCGGGAGCGAACGAGTCAAAGAGCACGGAGGACACGGAGGTTAAGAAGTCGGCCATCAGCATTGGCACCGAAACCAACTGGTGGACATCGTTGAAGACATCGCCAGCATCAAGCTCGAACGCCGTTACAAAGTCGACGCTCCAAAAGGCGTCCGTGGCCGTAGCAGTGACAACACCCTTATCAAACAACGGCTCGGCTGGGAACCCTCCATAACCCTGCGCATCGGCCTCGAAAATCCTATGCCTGGATCTACGACCAAATGAAATCCGGTCAATCGAAAGACAGCATCTTCAACCGCTACTGAAAAAAATGCCCTGCGTCTCGCAAAACTTGATCCCTTGACCGCACGTGTTATTTTAATAAAATACGTGTTATGAAGAAAAAGCTCACCCTTACTGTCGAAGCTTCGGCCATACGGAGGCTTAAGTCCATGGCGGCCAGCCAACGAACCTCCGTTTCTGGCCTCCTCGAGGAATGGAGCATGCGAAAAGCACCACCTCAACGCGGCGCTCTCCTCGGCGAGCGTTTACACGCCCGTTGGGCCGCAGACCCCGCAATCGCGGGAGATCCACGGCTCGAATTCCTGCTCCGCAAACACACAACCTGATGAGGGCCCTCGTTGACACCAATATTTTCCTCGATGTGCTGCTCGCTCGCGAGGGTCTCACCGAGGAAAGCCAACGCGTTTTAGACTGGTTTGAGGAAAATCCCGGCGATGGCTGGATCGCTTGGCACACTTTGGCCAACCTCTACTACATCGGCAGCAAAATGGTTGGATGCGCTGCGGCACTCGACGCTATCGATGAAATCCTCAGCACTTTTGAGGTCTCTCCTGTCGCCTCGACCGACGCACGATGCGCCCGCAATCTCGACATCGACGATTTCGAGGACGCCCTCCAAGCCAGCGCCGCAATATCCGCCCGCGCAGAATGCATTGTCACACGCAACATCCGCGACTTTCTGCAAAGCCCCATCCCAGCGGTGCCACCCCAATCGTTTCTCAAAACCGTGGCCAATTAAATCCACTCGTTGCACAAACCTTCAAGGACTCATACCTCTGACTTGAGGCCACAATCTATGCGCAGCGGAGTCAGCGCCCATCGATACGCTCGCAGACAGCCGCAACATCCCCAAACAAAACTCTCTTGGGAACTTTCCAGTTCAAATTCACCGTTTTGCATTGAATATCAAACAACCAGCCCGCCACCGATAGTCACGCCACAGCCTCATAGCGCGTAGGCGGACATGTCACGCCGGAGCCGCGTAGCGCGTAGGCAGATCATTTTGTCTGAAATCTCTTCCTGTTCCTCCTGTCTCTCCTGCAATCCTATTTAAAAGAGCCTTCCCACCCATTCAGGCATGTCTCAAGACCCCATTCACAACCCCCATGACAAGCTGGCAAAAACCACTTTCTCCGATATCCCTACGGCTGTTGCGTTTTTACAAGAACATCTCGAGCTCGGCCTCTCGAACAGCATCGATTGGGCCACGCTTCGAGTCGAGAGCGGCACCTTTATTGCTGAAGAATTTGCCGCCTCCGAGAGCGACCTGCTCTACACCGCCACCCTCAATCAGTCCACAGCTTTTCTCTACATCGTCTTCGAACACCAGAGCACCGACGACCGCTGGATCGCCCTCCGCCTCCTCGCATACATGGTTCGCATCTGGGAAAAAGCCCTGCGCGCCGAACCCTCGCGCCAAAAACTCCCTCCCATCATCCCCATTGTGCTGGCCCAGAGCGACAAACCATGGCAGGCACCCATTCAGTTCTCCAACCTCATCGAGGCTCCCGCCGATCTCGCAAAAGATCTCGCTGCCCATACGCCACATTTTTCCTACCGCCTCGTCGAACTCTACCGCATTCCCTTCGATAAAATCCTCGGCACGCCCATGGGCATCCTGACCCTGCGCGCCCTTAAGGCCGAGCGCATCGGGGAACTTTTGGACGACATTGTTTGGGACGAGGCCCTCATGGTCCAACTCCCCCCGTTTGCCATCGAGATGCTCCTACGCTACATTTTACGAGCCGATATTGACAAAGATCAATTCCGCAACAAAATTAAAAACATCACCAACCAAAGTATCCAATCATCCGCCATGACACTCGAACAACAATTCCGCCAAGAGGGCCGCAAAGAAGGCCGCAAAGAGGGGCACCAAGAAGGCCGCCAAGAAGGCCGCCAAGAGGGGCAAATTTTCTCGAAACAACAAGCCGTCATTGAAGTTTTGGAGACCCGTTTCGAGCATGTGCCCGAAGGCCTAAGAGAATTGATTGAGAGCATCAACGACCTTCCGAAAATCACCCAACTTCTGGCCTGCGCTGCCCGTTGCCCAGACCTCGAAGCCTTCGCTGCCGCACTGTAGCAGCGCGTCTGTGACTGCCGACCCAAACAGGCGCTGCGCGCTTGGAGGGAAAAATGAACCACGGATGACGCGGATAAGCACGGATAAAGAGGAGCTTGGATGCAGTCGCAGGGCGAATGGGGCGGAGAAACAACAAACCTCCTGCAAGCGAGCTTGCGCGAGTTTCGATTTTTCTCCACCAATCCCACTTTGCGGGATCATCCATGCCAGCCAAGCAATCTGTGAATAGTCCCACGCCACATTCCCCCATCCGTGTTTATCCGTGTAATCGGTGGTTAAATAAAATGCTTGTGGTAAAAAGGTAAAACTTGTTAGTTAGGAGACTCGGAGCGTAGAGGAGAACAAAGTTTGCCTGTTGGACGAGCAATCCCGCAATTCTCCGAAAACCCACGAAAATTTAGCCAACCCCGTCGGTCATAGACTGCCTCTACAAACTCGCCTCCGACACGTCACGCCGGAGCCGCGTAGCGCAATATAGGCGGACACGTCACGCCGGAGCCGCGTAGCGCGTAGGCGGATCAAAAACCCTCCTTGTGGCCACTCCCGCTGCCCGACCTCCTCGACGGCTCAAAAATATGCAAAACAGGACTTGAACTCCCGTATTGCATATTTTAAAATAAACCCCTGATTACAGGTGAGATAGCAGCGCAGCGACAAAACAGAAATCCTTTATTTCCGCGACGCCGCACTAAAAATTCTCCGCCCACAATTGTAGCGGTGCGTCTATGGCCGCCGAAAATCGCCCCCCGGCGGTCATAGACCGCCGCTACAAAACACGCCACCAGTTACCCCCAACTCGTTACTTCTTTTTCTCGCCTGCGATTGACTCGCTCTGCTCACCCTGCGGGCAAACTTCGTTTGTCGTTCTCCGCTACGCTTCGGGTCTGTAAATTTTGTTAATTTTGTCTAAAATCCCTACCCGATGCAACTCGAGCCACTCCATCCCATTCAGATTCAGCGATTCCGCGAAATGACATTCGCTGAAAAGTGGGCCGTGGCCCAAGGATTGTGGCTCATGGCCCGTGATGCCCGCCTAGCGGCGAGCCGTCGCGCCAATCCCGATCTCACCGAAGAGGAACACCAAAAACTCGTCGCCCGTGAATTCGCCAGAACCAGAACCTAATCTGCTCGCCCTCTTCGCGCGTCCCATCCACGATGCCGGCCTCCGCTACATTATTGCTGGATCGGTCGGTTCCATGCACTATAGCGAACCTCGACTCACGCTTGATATTGATATCCCTTTGCTTGTCAGTCTCAAAGACATCCCCACGCTCTTATCTCTTTTTCAAGAACCCGCGTATTATTGTCCTCCTGCCGATGTGATCGCCTCGGAAATTGCTCGCGACTGCCGCAGCCACTTCAATATCATTCACATCCCAACAGGGCTTAAAGCAGATTTCTACCCCGGCAATCGCGACGCCACCTTTGCATGGGCTTGGCAAAACCGACTTGTCCAACAAACACCACACGGCTCGATCCACATTGCCCCAGCCGAATACATTATCCTCTGGAAAATGATCTTTTACAAAGAAGGCAAAAGCCAAAAACACCTTCGCGACATCCAACGCATTCTGGACATTCAACCTGTTCTTCCACATCAAGATTTCCTCGACGATGCCATAATCACTCACGCCCTTACAGCCATATGGTCCACATTCCAACGCCCGTCCCTGTAGCGGCGCGTCTGTGACCGCCGAAAGTTGCCCCAACCCCGGCGGTCATAGACCGCCGCTACA
>DGXZ01000054.1:0-339 GCA_002396485.1 Spartobacteria bacterium UBA5019 | reverse complement strand
CGAAGGCGGCTCCCGTCAAAAATGCGCAAAAAAGAGACTTGAAAAAAAATATATTAAGAGAGAAATTCCATTCATGCTCACGCTCGATAAAAAACAAAGTGCAAATTATTTTTTGTTGGAACTACTTGCGGAGCAAACACGTCTGCATGATTTGGATGCTATTCTTAAACGCAAGCACGGAAGCGCGCTTGAACGAGACTGGTCCGACATCGGCGGTGAATCCAGCGAGGATACCAATTTTTATGACGACTGGATGGAATATCAAAGCCTCAAAATGACCTTGAAAGACTTGGCTCATCGCATTTTGGAAATCCGCCGTGGAGATTTTTCATTCACTTG
>DGXZ01000031.1:4709-18517 GCA_002396485.1 Spartobacteria bacterium UBA5019 | reverse complement strand
AATTTCGCAGGAAATTTTTGGAGATTGATCGGAGTAAAAACTTTGGATCTTTAAGCGATGCCCTCGAATTACTTATCGGGGAGGCTTGGCAATGCTCCGAGGCAGTAAAAGGTGAAGTTGCCTTAAATCTCTCAACTGCATTTGGTATCGAAAGGCTGGAAGATATTTCGATTGAATCTCTTTCTTGTCGTCTTGGGCAATGGCTCGAAACCTTAGAAGACCTAACTCGCTGGAATACTTGGTTCACGCGAGCAGTGCGCGCAAGACAGCTTGGTCTCGGCTCCCTTGTTGATTCACTGGAGAATGCCAGCTTATCTCACAATTTGGCAGCGGATATCTTCGATCGCGCGTATTTTTCGCGTTTGTTGCGAGAGGCAGTCAAGACACATCCGGAGCTAGCGCAATTTGATGGCCTTGAGCATGAGAGGGTAATAGAGGATTTTCGGCGTGCAGATCTGGAGCGGCTTACGCTGGCCAAATATCGAGTGCTCGCGAAGCACTACGAAGGAATACCTGCTCGCCATGCGGGTGCTGGCGCAACCGGCATTCTCCTTGGCGAACTCGAACGAAAGCGGGGACATCGACCCGTCCGCAAACTTCTCAAGGACGCTGGCTCCGTCGTGCAGGCGATAAAGCCTGTCTTTATGATGAGCCCTTTATCTGTGGCGCAATATCTCGAACCAGGTTCGGTGCACTTTGATTTGCTTGTCATCGATGAAGCTAGTCAGGTCCAACCTGTGGATGCGCTGGGCGCGTTCGCCCGTGCTACCCAGCATGTCGTTGTTGGCGACAGCAAGCAGTTGCCGCCAACGCGCTTTTTTTCGCGCCTCACGAGCAATGAGGATGACGAAGAGGATTTGAGCGACGAAGAATCGCCTTCCGCCGCGCAGGCGAAAGATGTGGAAAGTATCCTCGGGCTTTGCTGCGCGCGGGGACTGCCTGAAACAATGCTGCGGTGGCACTACAGAAGCCGACACCACTCGCTGATTGCCGTTTCGAATCGCGAGTTCTACGAGGACAAACTATTCATCGTTCCGAGTCCGCATACAGCCAGCGCAGGGCTTGGACTCGAATTTCAATTCGTAAAAGGCGGCATCTACGATCGGGGTGGATCAAGCACAAACCGGGTCGAGGCCCGCGCTGTTTGCAAAGCCATTCTCGAACATGCCCGGCACAATCCCAAACTCAGTCTTGGAGTCGCGGCATTTTCGATCAAGCAGCAGCAGGCTATAGAGGATGAACTCGAACTTCTCAGGCGCGAACGGCCAGATGTGGAAAACTTTTTCCAATCACATTCTCATGAGCCTTTTTTTGTTAAAAATCTTGAAAATTTGCAAGGTGACGAACGCGATGTCATTTTTATCTCCGTGGGTTACGGGCCAGATTCGAGCGGCTACCTGGCAATGAACTTCGGCCCGCTCAGCAACGAAGGAGGCGAGCGGCGCCTGAATGTGCTTATTTCTAGATCGAAACGCCGCTGCGTTGTTTTCGCTTCGCTCCGTGCCGATGATATTGATTTGGCTCGTGTGACTGGACGCGGAGTGCGATCCTTTAAGACATTCCTGAAGTTTGCTGAAACTGGTATTCTTACCGCTCCCGCGGAGTCTGTCGGTCAGGAAATGTCTCCATTTGAAGAGGCAGTGAGGCGAGCCGTCGAAGCCCTCGGCTATGAAGTTCATCCTCAGGTGGGCGTCGCTGGATTCTTTGTTGATTTGGGTGTCGTTGATACTGAAAAGCCCGGGCGCTATATTCTCGGCATCGAGTGCGATGGCGCGGCCTATCACTCCTCTCGATCAGCGCGAGACCGTGACCGACTCCGTCAAGCCGTCTTAGAAGATCATGGATGGATCATTCATCGAATTTGGAGCACCGATTGGTTCCAGCGTCCTGGCGAGCAACTTCGCAAAGTAGTTGCAGCGATAGAAAAAGCAAAACTCTCTCTGTTAGAGTCATCCCCGATATTTCATAAAACCGAAGATGAAGAGGAGGAAATTGAGCGGGATATAGCGGTTAAAACTGATGCATTATTGTCCGCGCCGTATATCGAGGCCGCTTTTAATGTGCCGCATAGAACACCCCCGCAGGAACTTTCACCCTACAAGATGGCAGAAGTGATTTTCAAAATCCTCGAGATCGAAAGCCCCATTCACCAAGAGGAGCTCACCGTTCGCGTCCGCGACCTGTGGGGTTTGGGCCGCGCTGGTTCTCGTATTCAAGACAGCGTAGCCGATGGCATTCGCACCCTTGTTCTCTCCCAGCGTTGTCAGCGTGAAGAAGATTGCTTGTTACTGCCGGGAACCATCGTTCCGGTTCGTAATCGTGAAGTTGCGCGCTCAAATAGCCTGCGAAAACCGAATTTTTTGCCGCCTCATGAAATCCGAGCGGCAATTGAAAAAGTCATTTCTGAACACCATGGGGCCGGGGAAATCGAGATCACGCAAACAGTGGCAAGACTCCTTGGTTTTAAGACAACCAGCTCCACACTGCGTCTTGTGATCCAGGCGCAAATCAAGCATCTGCGTAAAACCGGCAAGATTATTGCGCAAGATGGATTGCTTCGCATCATGACCATGAATTGATAGATAAAACATAAAGCACTCACACACATTGATATATTTTCCAAAACAAGCCTTTTGCACTGACCGTAGTTTAGAAAAATCAACCCTATGACCTTACCCGCTTACGATGTGATTATCTGGCACAGAAGCCCATCAACTCCACCAAATCTCCATGAGCGCATTCTCGAAAAAGCGAATATGGCCCCTTATGAGTCGACAGATTTCGATGGTATACGAGATATTCATTGGGGATTTTCTAATGCTGAGGATGCTATTGAATTTGCGGAAGGGTTGATGGAGTTTGCTGCACTGGAGGATGTCACGAAGTTGACTGTCCTTGGCGAAAACATTGGACGAAAGGTTTACAAAGACACGATGGTGCGGTTGCAGAAGTAACGGCCAAGTCTTCCCATGATTTCGCACCTTGCGGATGTTCCGTTTTTTCGTGACGAGCTGGCGGCTTTGCATGCTGCGGAGTGGAAACATCTTTACGCGGATTGGGATGTGCAGACTGCTCTTGCGGAGTTTTTAAATCAACACGTGGATGGCTCCCTGCCTGCGACACTTGTTTTGCATGAGGGGATGGAGTTGGTGGGATCGGTAAGTGTGGTTTTCGGCGACTGTCCAGCGCGGCTGGATTTGGATCCCTGGCTGGCCAGTCTCTATGTGGTTCCGCAAAGGCGGGGGCTCGGACACGGCTTGGAGCTTGTGCAAGCTGCTATCGATCTTGCGGCGGCTGCGGGAGCGAAGCGGTTGCATGTTTTCACGGAGTCTGCGGAGAAGCTCTTTCAGCGCTGCGGTTTTGAAATGCTGGAGCGCACAATGCAGCAGGATGTGCCAATCAGCGTGTTGTTTAGGACCCCGCCTTAGCCGGAATCGCTTCGAAAAAGGGTTCGGCAAGCCACGTTGTCTGTCAAAAAAATATCGCCATCAGGCGCACCTGGAGGGTAGTTTGTGGGCATTCAGTTTAAACAAAGTCATGAGCCAGCCACCATCACTCAGTTTCATTTCGGTGGATTCGCCCTTCATTAACAGCCTTGGAATGCCTTTTGTACCCGTACCGAGATTTTCGACTCTTGTGTGCATTTGGCAAACCCGTGTGAGGGACTTTGAAGCTTACGCCTCGGCAAAAAGTGTCGCTCTACCTAACCAGTGCTCAGGTTCGGGACCGGAGCATCCTATCGTGAGTGTAACATGGAAGGAAGCGGCCGACTTCTGCCAGTGGCTCACAGAGAACGAGCGAGAAGCAGGTCGTCTTCCAGAGGGGGTGATTTTCCGTCTGCCGCGCGATCTTGAGTGGAGCGCGGCTGTCGGCTTGCCACACGAGGAGGGAACACGCCCTGACCAGCGCAGCGGGGAACTCGATGGCTATCCATGGGGCGCGAGCTGGCCTCCACCGAAGGGAGCGGGTAATTACTCGCAGGAACTCGCAGTTGATGAATACGAGTTCACCTCACCAGTGGGCAGTTTTGATTGCAACGAATTTGGCATCTATGACCTGGGCGGAAATGTCTGGGAGTGGTGCCAAGATTTTACCGACCGTTCGCAGGACTCTCGCGTGCTTCGCGGAGCCTCTTGGTTCAATGGCTATCAGGATCGTATGAAATCTTCTTTCCGTAATGACCTGGGACGCCCTGACACACGGTATTCAAGCTTCGGATTCCGCGTTGTGCTTGGTGCCCCCTGAAGCGTTGGAGGCACGTCTCGCATCCGTTTTTCATCAGGAGGGCCATGTCTCTACAATGACCGGTCTTCAGTATCGGTGCGCTGACGAATGACCGATGCCGATGTTGAACTCGACGCGGTCGTTCCGCTCCGACAACACCTCCAGAGAAGCTGCTTCTTCTCTTTGGGCGATCAGGCGCCGGGCGTGAGGGGCTAGCCTTCACGATTGGTGAATTAGAGCCGCCGCCGCTGAACTACAATGTTGTCTCGCCCGAGCAGAGCATGTCAATGAAGGCGCTTGGACTCGTGGCGGAGAGCAGTTTTTGAACAAGCTCGGTTTTGCTGCAGAGCCGGGCGATGGTTCCGACAACTCGGAGGTATTCGTTATTGAGCGCGGAGGGAATGCCAGCAACAAAAACGAGCCGGACATTTTCCTCTGTGTCTTTGGAAGGGAAGCCTTCGTTCGAACGGCCGACGGCCATGACTAGGGAGCCGACGGCATCCGTCCGTCCGTGGGCAATAACAATTCCGCAGCCTTCTGCATCAATGGCTGGGGCATTTCGCTGCAGCACGGATTCCTTCAGGGCGTTCCATTGAAGAATGCGAATGTCCCCACTGAGTGAAGCCAGCACTTCGGCAATGGCGGAATCGATTTCTGTCGACGAGAGGGAGAGGTTGACGTGGCCAGGTTGGAGGATTTGGCGGATGGAGATCATATATTGCTACCGGTCCATTTGAGTTTGCGGCGAAGAACTTCAGTGAACGGCCTTTCGGGAAGCATAGCCAGTGGGAGGATGCGCTCGCTTTTTTCCAGGCGGAGCGAGTCGCCGCCGGACATCGGAAACCAGCTCTGCGCATCGACAGAAACGAACGCAACCTGCCCGGGCTTTGCGACCTGGATTTCGACGACAGAACGGTCGCTGATCACAACCGAGCGGTTCGTGAGAACATGCGGGCAGATGGGAGTAATGACAAATCCCCCCGAGTCCGGCATGAGGATCGGCCCGCCCGCCGAGAGCGAATAGGCGGTGGAGCCCGTCGGTGTCGCGACGACGAGGCCATCGGCATTGTAATCGGTGAGGGGAACGCCACCCAAGGTAACGCGCATTTGAACGAGTTGCGAGCGCTCGCCACGGCTCACGACCACATCGTTCAGCGCAAAGAGCGTGCTCGCATCCCCTGACGCCTTTGTGAGGACAGCCTTGAGGAGGGCGCGTCGGCTGAGTGAGTAATCGGCCTTGGCAATGCACTCCGCAGCGCGCTGGATTTCGCTGGAGCCGAGGCATGTCAGAAATCCGAGCGTGCCGATATTGATTCCGAAAACGACGGGCAGGCGGGATTTTATTCTTTGAACAATGCGGAGAATTGTTCCATCGCCGCCAATCACAACAAGGAGTTCGCATTGCTCGGCAAGCGAGGTCTCATCAAGGTCGGACTCCATGCCTGCAAGCGGCGCGGTGTTTTTGTGCAGGAGGAAGGGAAGCGCGTTGCGCTCGAGTTCAGAAACCATCTCGCGCACCACTCCGGCGGCGTCGGGTTTTTCGGCATGAGCGATGAGGCCGATCATGCAGAGCGGGGACGAGGACTCCATCGGGTGGAGGGAAGCGGCATATCGTGATGCGCTGACATAGCTTGTTCTTCCTCTATGAGCCAAACGCTGAAGTCAAAAGCAACGCCAAACTGCGCGCGGCTTTTCCAAGGCACATATTGCGTTCCCTCGCATGCAGGGGGATACTGGTCGGCTATGGTCTTCGAATTGGAGTCGAAATACGGTCCGCAGGGTGATCAAGCGCGGGCGATCGCGGGCCTGACACGGTCACTTTCCGCAGGGAATCGACACCAAACGCTTCTAGGCGTGACGGGATCTGGGAAGACATTCACCACGGCGAACGTCATCCAGGAACTCGGGCGTCCAACGCTCATCATGTCGCACAACAAGACGCTGGCCGCGCAACTCTACAGCGAGTTCAAGCAGTTCTTCCCTCACAATGCCGTGGAGTATTTTGTCAGTTATTTCGACTACTATCAGCCAGAGGCCTATATCCCGCGTTCGGACACCTATATAGAAAAAGACTCCTCGATCAACGAGGAGATCGAGCGCCTCAGGCTTTCAGCGGTGAGTTCACTACTGACGCGCCGGGATACAATTATCGTGGCAAGCGTTTCGTGCATCTATGGTCTGGCATCCCCAGAGGATTTTTTGCAAATGCTCGTCACGATCCAGCCGGGACAGCGGATCACCCGCGAGGAATTTCTCTCAAAAATCGTGGAGATGCTTTACGAGCGCAATGACATCGCCTTCGCTCGGGGAAAGTTCCGGGTCCGGGGCGATGTGGTGGAGGTTCACCCGGCTCAAAATGATGACGAGGCTGTGAGGGTCGAGTTTTTTGGCGATGAAATCGACCGGATCAGCGTGTTTGACCCGCTGACCGGGCATGCCAGTGCAACGCTCACGACGTTCACGCTTTTTCCGGCGAAGCAATTTGTCACGCCCCATGACAAACTCCGGACCGCCATGGCGGGAATCCGAGGGGAGTTGGAGGAACGGGTTGCGGAGTTCGAACGCCAAAGCAAATTTATCGAGGCCCAGCGCATCCGTATGCGAACCGAATTCGATCTCGAAATGATGCAGGAGATGGGATTCTGCAACGGCATCGAAAACTACTCGAGGCATCTCACCGGACGCCCGCCGGGGTCGCGACCCTACACGCTCATGGATTTTCTACCGAAGGATCACCTGCTGGTCATCGACGAGTCCCATGCCACGATTCCTCAGATCGGCGGCATGTATGCGGGAGACCGCTCCCGAAAAAGCGTTCTGGTGGAATACGGGTTCCGACTGCCCAGCGCTTTGGACAACCGTCCGCTGAATTTTGGTGAGTTCATGGAGACGGCAAACCAGCTCGTCTATGTGAGCGCCACGCCTGGCAGTTTTGAAATGAACAACAGTATCGTGGGCAACTTGACCTGGATTCCCAATGCCGAGAATAAATTCGGCGAGGGAGGCAAGGCGGCGGGCCTCAAACACGCCGCACCGTCCACACGCGAACTGGATGTCACAACGCCCGGCGCAAAGCTTGTGGTGGAGCAAATCATCCGCCCGACAGGCTTGCTGGATCCCCAGATCACAGTCCGTCCACTCAAGGCCCAGATCGACGAAACAATCGAACTGTGCAGGCGCCGGATCGAGATCAGCGAGAGAGTGCTCATCACCACTCTGACAAAAAAAACCGCCGAGGATCTTGCCGACTACCTTCGCGAAATCGGTCTTCGCGTGCGCTATCTCCACAGCGATATCGATACGATCGAGCGCGTTGAAATCCTTCGCACGCTACGTGCGGGTGACTGTGACATTCTGGTAGGCATCAACCTCCTTCGCGAGGGTCTCGACCTGCCTGAAGTTTCTTTGGTTTGCATCCTGGATGCCGACAAGGAGGGCTACCTGCGTAGTCGGACGAGTCTTATCCAGACTGCAGGCCGTGCTGCGCGGCATCTCAATGGCGAGGTTGTTTTGTTTGCGGATACCATCACCGGCAGCATGCGCGACTTGCTCGATATCACGGAATACCGCCGAAGTCGTCAGGAGGCTCACAATAAAGAGCACGACATCACCCCCCGCAGCGTCGTCCGGGCCGTCCAGGAAAGCCTCCACGTCATTGTCAAAGGCCGTGAGGTCGAACAGGGAATCCTCCGAGAGGACTCTACTGGATTCGATGCGGCGGAGCTCATTCGGGAGCTGGAACGCGATATGGCGGATGCCGCATCGCGTTTGGAGTATGAGAGGGCTGCGCTTCTGCGTGATCAGATCGCTGAGCTCAAAAATGGCACTTCCACAACAGGCGCTCCACCCATTCGTAAGAAGGCGACCTACGCCAAGGCGAGTCGCAAGAAGCGGGGATAATTCAGAACGCCTTCCGGAGGTGGCTCGGGAGGATGCCGAGTTGCTCGCGGTATTTGGCAACCGTACGGCGCGCCACGCCGAGGCCACGGTCCGAAAGAAGCTTCACGATATCCTGGTCGCTGTAGGGATTGCGATTGTTCTCCTCGCGCACGATTTGTGCGATCGCTTGCCGCACACTCTCGTTGCTCACTCCTTCTCCATCGCTGTTGGTGTATCCGTGAGTGAAGAAATACTTCATCTCGAAAATACCCTGCGGAGTGGAAATGAACTTTCCAGCGGCTGCACGGCTCACAGTGGTTTCGTGGACCCCGACGGCATCCGCGACCTGACTCATGGTCATGGGCTTCAAGTGCGAAGGCCCCCGCTCCATGAACTCACGCTGACGCAGGGCGATCTCTCGGCCGATGTTCAAGATCGTCTGCTGGCGTTGTTGGATGCTTTTTATAAAAAAATTTCCACCCCGTATTTTATCGCGCAGGTATTCCCTAACCTCTTTCGATGGCCCCGCGAGCATGTCCTTGTAAGAGTCGGAAATTCTAAGGCGTGGGATTTCATCGCTGTTCAAACTCACCGTATAGTCTTCTCCGTCGTATTCCACGAGCACCTCGGGTGTGACCACTTGATTCGTATCTGTTGCATAGGCTCGGCCAGGCATCGGATCGAGCCGCGCAATCAACTCGGCGGCGTGCTGGATTTCCTTCGGATCCAGATCCAGGGCCTTGGCAATCTCGTTCAGTTTTTTTCGGCCGAGTTCATCGAGGTAGTGGCGGACGATTCGCGTTTCGGTGGAATACTGGCGCCCCTGGCTTTTCAGTTGCAGGAGGAGGCACTCTGCAAGGTTCCGGGCCGCTATGCCCGGGGGATCGAATTCCTGCACCTTTCCCAGCACCCGCTGGACTTCATCCGGCAGGCAATCCACCTCCGCGGCGATTTCGTTCGTTGTGGATCTTAAATATCCGCCGTCATCGAGATTGCCGATGATTTCCACTGCGATGATGGCATCCTCCTTCGGCCAGGAAGCCGTTTTGAGCTGTTCGAGAAGATGCTCGGCAAGCGTGGGCGGGCGCACCTGCGAATCCAGGAAATGCTGGCGCTTCTCGAGGGCCTCACGAGTCCATGTCTCACCTGATGATCGCTGGGTGTAGTATTCACTCCATTGCTCTTCAAGCGGACTTGCCTGCTCCTGTGTGGTCTCGGTCGATCTTTCGGGGACGAGTTCTTCCAGTGCGGGATTCGCCCTCAGCTCGGTGTCCACGAGTTGTCGGAGTTCGGCCAGCGGGGCTTGGAGGACATGCAGACTCTGCTGCATCTGGGGCGACAGCGATTGCTGGAGCGCCATCTTTGCGACTTGTTGCATGCCTGCCATACTTGATCCGAAGATTTAGGCACGGTTGCTGCTAGTACAAGCACATTCCGAGCCAATCCACGTATCTTTTTCAGCAGCGATCTGTGTTTTCGAGCCAACTCACTTGTCGGACATTATTTTCTTCGCAAAAAACTCAACCTCCTTCGCCTACCTGCCGATCTGTTGGGTATTGGAGAAAATCTCCACCCAGTGAGGCTGAGCACTGATTTAAAGCAGCCCGACGGCGGAACGGACTTCGCACCATAGAAAGACAAAGGATATGTCAGTAGTCATCAACACCAACTCAGCAGCCACATCAGCAGCCTACAATCTCAGCAATACCAACGTCAACCTGCAGCGCAGCCTGAACAGGCTCTCCAGCGGTTCACGCATCAATTCATCCTTCGACGATGCCGGCGGTCTCGCCGTGTCGATGAAGATGAGCGCGTCGATCCGCCGCACGGATGCGACATTGGCCAACGTCAACAACTCGCTCTCTTTCCTGCAAACACAGGATGGAGTCATCAAGACAGCGGATAAAATCCTCAATCGCATGTCAGAGCTCGCAACATTGGCTCAAGATGTAACGAAAGCCACCAGCGACCTCTCACTCTACAACACGGAGTTGAACCAGTTGAAAGGACAGCTGAACCTAATGGTAGGCGAGGAGTTTAATGGCATCAGCCTGTTTAATTCAGGATCCACTGCGGGTCTTGATGTTGATAGCACGCTGACCGTTGTAACCTCGCATGATGGAGCCCAGACAGTTGGAATCACCCAAGTGGATCTCGAATTCATCAGCACCAGTGTAGGCACAGCAAGCGGCGATGGAATGGACATCAGCTCGACGACAGGAGCCCAAGCTGCAGTGGATACGATCCAGACTGCGATCCAAGACCTCGCAACCATCCGCGCCAACAATGGTGCCGAGCAGTCGCGTCTGACGTTTGCAGGGGATATGCTCGCGGTGAACAAGACCAACCTCGAGGCGGCGAACAGCCGGATCCTCGATGTGGATGTGGCCGACGAGAGCACGAAGCTCGCCCGCTACAACATCCTGCAGCAGGCCGGCACAGCGATGCTTGCTCAAGCGAACCAAGCCAGCCAGTCGATCCTGCGATTGATCAGCTAATAATACGCAGAGCAGCTCGAATTAAAGAGGCTCTTCCGAAAGGAAGAGCCTTTTTAGCTGGCGGTCTAAAAAAGTTCGCCCTGAAGCACTGAAGTGGCTTTTGCGGATTCAGCCTCGATCTCGCTGACAAGGGTTTTGAACTCGCAGCCCCTTAGTGCAGCAATGAGTTCTTGATGGCGCGGAGAGATTTCAAGGGATTCCCAAGAGACGGGCGTTGGGAGGTCTTCATCGAGGCGCACCATTTCACGGTTTGCTATGATGACTTCACGGTTGGCGGTGATTTTTTCGCGCAGGCGGGGATTCTCGATGAGTGAGGGATTTTCGAGCATGGCCTGAATCGAACCGTATGCGGTCACCAAGTGCACGGCCGTCTTGCCACCGATTCCGGGAACGCCGGGGATGTTGTCCGAACTGTCGCCCGTTAGAGCCAGCACATCGGCGATTCTCGCAGCCGGGACTCCCCATTTTTCGGCAACTTCAGCGGGCCCGAGAAGTGCGAAGCCACCTTCTTTGATGTCGGTTTTATTCGTGGAGTAGATGTGGATGTTTGCGTCAACGAGTTGGAGGATGTCCTTGTCGTTGGTTGCGATCACCACGTCGGCTCCGTCTTTTCTGGCTGCGTATGCGTAGGAAGCGATCAGGTCATCGGCTTCGGTATTGGGGAGTTCGACAGATTGCGTGCCGAGCAGGCAGATGTTTTTTTGGAGCCAATCCTCCTGTGGGCGGAGGTCGTCCGGCATGGATGAGCGGTTCTGTTTATAGGCAGGCTGAAGCTCCACGCGTCGTGCGGGTAGGCCAGCGTCCCAGATCACGGCGGCCTTGTCAGGTTTCACATCTGCAAGCATTTTGCGGAGGGCTTTGATGAATCCATAGATCGCATTCGTCGGCTCACCACGGGAATTCTTCAGTCCCCGAATGGCAAAAAAGGAGCGGTAGAGGTAATAATGACCGTCAACGAGAAGGAGGCGCATCGAGAATGATCGCTCTTCAGCTTGCAATCGTACCGATTTCAACCGGTTCGACTTTAATGCCGTTCTCTTCGAGCCAAGCGATGGATTTTTTGATTTCCTCGCGTTCACCATCGAGTTCGAGTGATACAAGACCGATTTCGTCGGTGACGCTGGCCTGTCGGATGTTTGTGACCACAGCAAATTTTTTGGCCAACTCCCAAAGGATGGGGCGGGTGATGAGGCGTGCCGGAAACATGAGCCAAAGGCGGGTCTTTTGCATAAGCGCACTGTAGCGAGGCCGGTCAAAACGCGCCACCATTATGACGCAGAAAAAACATGAGTACCGCTCTTAGATGTTGGAAGAACCCTCAAAAGCTTGTAGGAGTTCCTATCTCAACAATCTGACCGCCCATGGATGCTTCCCACCCCGATATTCACAACCTCTCGCACGTCGACCAGTTTCTCGCGGTGGGCAAAGAGTCGGATGCATCGGACATTCACCTGAGTGTGAATTCCCAGCCCATCTGGAGGCGTTTCGGCCTACTCGAACCAATTTGGAGGCAAGCCGAGGTGCTCACGGCAGAGGATACGGAACGTCTGGTGGCGAGTTTTCTCTCGCCAGAGCAGCAGGAGCAGCTTGCCAGCCGAGGAGATGTCGATTTCGCCTACGCCAGCGGTATCGGGCGATTCCGCGCCAGCGTCGTGCGCCAGCGCACGGGCTACGATTTGGTTTTTCGGATCATCAGTGACCGCGTGCGTTCGATGGATGAAATTGGGCTACCTGAGCAATTGAAAATGCTCACGGAATTCCACAATGGTCTCGTTCTTGTGACCGGTTCGGTCGGCAGCGGCAAAAGCACAACCCTGGCCGCGCTCGTGGACCAGATCAACCGCTCGCGTCACGACCACATCATCACACTGGAGGACCCCATCGAATACCTCATTACCTCGGGCAAGTGCCATGTCACCCAACGCGAGGTCCACACGCATACAAAATCCTTCGCCAACGCTTTGCGAGGCGCTCTCCGTGAAGATCCGGATGTCATCATGGTCGGTGAAATGCGCGACCTGGAGACGATCCAACTCGCCATCACGGCCTCGGAAACCGGCCACTTGGTGCTCGGCACCCTGCACACCAGCAATGCCGCAAGAACCCTCGACAGACTGCTGGATGTCTTCCCCACCGACCAGCGTGACCAGATTCGCATCATGGTCAGCGAGTCGTTGCGCGGCATCATCTCGCAGCAACTCGTCCCTCGGGCTGATGGCAATGGTCGCGCGCTGGCGATCGAGATTTTGATGAACACCCCCGCCATCGGAAATGTGATCCGCGAAGGCAAGACCTTCATGCTGCCGGGCATCATTCAAACCGGAAAAAAACTGGGCATGAAGCTCATGGACGACTCGATCGCCGAGCTCTTCCAAGCCGGTATCATTTCCGCCGAAGAAGCCGTCTACCGCGCAGAACAGGAATCAGACATGAAGCGCCTCGTCGGAATAAAATAACCGAGCGCACAGGACACCACTTAAAACTTAAAACTCTCCCAGCCATGCCCTACATCGACCAGTTTTTTCAGGTTCTCATCGAGAGCGGCGCATCGGATCTCCACCTCGCCGAAGGGCAATCGCCCAAAGTCCGCCGCCACGGCGAGATCGTTCCGATACGCGACGAGGCCCTCACCACCGAGGAAATGAGCTACATGCTGAGCGAAATCTGCTCGCCCGAGCGCTGGCAGCGCTTCGAGGAACATGGAGACCTCGATTTCGCTTACGAGATGAACGAGGACAACCGTTTCCGCTGCAATTACCTCAAGCAAGCCCACGGCTACGGCGCCGTCTTCCGCATCATTCCCACAAAAATCAAAACCCTCGAAGACCTTCGCGTGCCGGAGATCATCAAATCCTTCGGCCACATGCGCGGCGGCATTGTGCTCGTGACAGGCCCGACCGGATCTGGGAAAAGCACCACGCTTGCGGCCCTCATTGACTACATCAACACCAACTTCTCCCGCCACATCGTGACGATAGAGGAGCCGATCGAGTTCGTTCACCGCAACAAGAAAAGCATCATCACACAGCGCGAAGTTCCCGAACATGCGGAATCCTTTCCAGCCGGTCTCAAAGCCGCCCTGCGCGAAGATGCCGACATCGTCCTTGTTGGCGAAATGCGTGACTTGGAGACCATTTCCCTCGCTCTCACAGCAGCCGAAACCGGCCTGCTCGTATTCGGAACCCTCCACACCAACAACGCCCGCAA
>DGXZ01000031.1:4002-4546 GCA_002396485.1 Spartobacteria bacterium UBA5019 | reverse complement strand
CCCTCCACACCAACAACGCCCGCAAAACGGTGGACCGCATGATCGATGTCTTTCCGAGCGACCAACAGGCGCAGGTGCGCACAATGCTCGCAGCCTCTTTGCGAGGCGTCATCGCCCAGTTGCTCATGAAAAAACAGGACGGCTCGGGACGCGTTGCCGTGAACGAAATCCTCGTTGTCAACAACGCCGTCTCTGCCATCGTCCGCGAAGGTGCAACCCAGAAGTTGCAAGATGTCATTGTCGCCGGCAAAAGCCAAGGCATGCAATTCATGGACGATGCCATCTGGGAACAACTGCTCTCTGGAGTCGTATCACCGCACGAAGCCTACATGAAAGCCATCGACAAAGCACGCTTCCAACCCTTCCTCCCCCCCGAAGAAGCCGGCCTCGCCAACGCCGCCGGCGGTGGAGCGTAGGCCAAGCGGTAGATTGGAGGGCCGGCCGCCATGTCGTCCGAATTCAAAAAAGTTTTGCGTCCAGAGTGCTTTCGCGGAAGAGTTCCACATAGTCTTCAAAAAGCCTTGTACGGCAGGAGATTCGTGAG
>DGXZ01000031.1:0-3815 GCA_002396485.1 Spartobacteria bacterium UBA5019 | reverse complement strand
TGAGGTTCTTAATTCAGTAAAGAGTGAAGTCCATTTGAGTTGGCCTCCGCCTAGAATTCGTGGATGTCGCTTGTTGTCCAATCAAAAGGAATCAACCAATTTTCTTAAACTCATTTCTCCCCACCAACGATATAAGAGTTTTACATGATATTTTATTTCAATAATTTAATTAGATTCTGAACCTGATTCTGGCGAGATCAAAAATCGATGTGCATTTTTGCCTTGCATGCGGCAGACTTACCGCAATTGATCCACAGCTTATGAACCACAAACAAAGAACCAATCTTCTTGAGGAGGCATTGGCGCTTCACAAAGCCCACCAGCACGACGAAGCGGAGCGGATTTATGCCGAGGTGCGACATGAATGCCCGAAGGATTTCGATGCTTGGTACCTCTCAGGGGCAATGGCGTTTCAGCGAGGAGGGCATTTGGAGGAGGCTGTTGAACTTTTGCAAAAAGCCAGGAAACTCAATGCCGAATCGATCGAGTGCCGGATGTTTCTCGGCATGGCGCTTGCGGATCTCGGCCGACATGCCGAAGCGGAACCACACCTCGTGCGCGCTCTCAAGAAATCCCCACACATGGCCGAAATGTGGCAGAACCTCGCACGCTGTCAAAGGGCGCTGGGGCTGCCTCATGAGGCTTTGGAATCCCTCGGCCAGTTTGCACAGATCCAGCCTTCGAACGCCACCGCCCACGAACTTCTGGGCGAGCTTGCGGCCGTGGTGAATGGCTTTGCCGCAGCAGAGCCACACTTCCGCAAAGCCACGGAGATCGATCCCGGCATGGCCATTGCCTGGAGCAACCTCGGACTTTCCCTGCTCGAAAAGACCGGCCACATCGCGGAAGGCATGGAGTGTCTGGACAAGGCGCTTCAACTCGCCCCCCTCCTCGTCGCCGCCTCGAGCGCGCGCGCGCTGGGACTGCAGCGTCTTTACAAAACCGAGGAGTCGCTCGATCTGCACAATTCGATTCTTTGGATGGAGCCGCAGAACGCCCGCGTGCTCAGCGCCCGCAACATGCTGCTCAACTATCTTCCACGCCAGGATCGCCAGAGCGTTTTTGAGGCGCACAAGGAATTTGGAGTGCTCTTCGCAAAAGATGAATTTCTGGTTTTTTTCAATCCCCAAGAGCCCGATAAAAAACTCCGCGTCGGATTTATATCACCGGATCTGCGACATCACTCGGTCGCCTTCTTTCTCAAGCCGCTGCTCCAAAATCTCGACCCCTCGCGCGTGCAGACGCTGCTTTACCATTGCCACCACACCGAGGACGCCACGAGTGCCGCGCTGCGGAAGTTAGCGAGCAAATGGACAAATCTCAACGGCTTGGAGGATGATGCCGCAGCCACTCTCATTCAGCGTGACGCGCCGGATATCCTCATCGACCTCGCCGGCCACTCGGCCATGAACCGTCTCCCGCTCCTCGCCCGAGGCCTCGCACCCGTGCAGATCTCCTACCTCGGCTATCCCAACACGACAGGTGTGCCAACCATCACCCACCGCCTCGTTGATGAAATCGCCGACCCAAGCGAGGATGCCGATGCGTTTGCAACGGAGAAGCTGATTCGCTTTTCGCCATGCGCGTGGACCTATGAAGCGCCCACAGACGCCCCTTCGCCCGCCATGCCAGATCAGAACTCGCCGGTCACCTTCGGATCCTTCAACAATTTCCTGAAAGTCACCGACGCCACACTCTCTGTGTGGGCAAAAATTCTGACCCAGGTGCCTGCCTCCAGCCTCTTTATCAAGAGCGTGTATTTGGACGATGCCGAAGTTAGAAAAAGTGTCCTCGAGCGCATCACGGCCGCCGGCATTGCCGAAGACCGGGTGGAAATCACCGGCTTCTTTGCCACCACGCAGGACCACCTCACTGCTTACAACCGCGTGGATGTTGCCCTCGATACCTTCCCCTACAATGGCACCACCACGACCTGCGAGGCACTTTGGATGGGCGTTCCTGTGGTCTCACTCATCGGAGACCGCCACGCGGCGCGCGTTGGTCTATCGCTGCTCACCGCCATTGGCCATGCTGACTGGGCCGCTGAAAACGAAAATGCCTACATCGAAAACGCCGTCACCCTAGCGCAAGACCGGGCGCTCCGCAGTCAACTGCGCGAATCTCTCCGCGATGAAGTCGCAGGAAGCATCCTATGCGACCATGCAGGACAAGCAGCACGCTTTGAAACCGCTCTTCGTCAAATTTGGGCCGAGTGGTGTTCTGCGTCCTCAAATTTAAACTAAAAAGAGCCAAGGCCTCCGTTTAAGAAGGCCTTGGCTGAACGTTTTTCAGTTTATTCCAAGAGCCTGATGAGTGTCTCAGCAGATGTATTTGCTTGGGCAAGCATCGCCACACCAGCTTCCTGCATGATACTTAACCGGGCGAAGTTTGTGCTTTCCTCAGCGATGTCGGTATCCATGATCCGGCTTTTGGCCGCCTCAAGGTTCACTCGATTCACAGCAAGTATATCTTGCGCGAAAGCAAGACGCGATTGCTCGGCACCATTTGCTGCCCTTAACTCAGCGACCTCTTGAATCGCTGTTTCAAGAGTTGCAGAGGCAGCAATTGCAAGAACGGTCGTCGTGATCCCTGTTATAGCCGTCACAGTGTTTTCCACGGTATCCAAGTCCGCCTTGGTGATGCCCGTTGTTTGCGTTCCATTTTCGGAGGTCACAAGAGAAATCGTCGCTCCGCCGGCGGCGAATAACGGCACTCCATTGAACTCCTCGGTCAAGAGCGAAGAGATGGTGTCCTGCAACTCCTGAAAATCCCTGTCGTAGAGTGCGATGTCGTTCGTAGAAACAGCCGAATTCGATGCCAATGTTGACAACTCCGACATGCGCAACAGGATATTTGAAGCTACTTCGAGCACACCGTCCTGTGATTGGAGGAAAGACAAGGCATTCCCGACATTCTCAGAGACAGCATCCGTTCGACGAGTTGCCGCTGAGATTTTCATCGAAACAGCCAGCCCACCCGGATCGTCCACGGCCGTATTGATTCGGAGTCCACTAGAGAGCCTAGTCAGGCTTTTATGAAGATTCCGGTTGTTTTGGTCCAGATAATACGATGCCGCCGAAGTGGCACCTGTAGCATTTAAGGTTATCATGATATTCCTTTCATTTGATTTGCAGCTTCCGTGCTGCAGACGGGTCAATTTTAAGTGTTCGACCGCACTTTGAACTGAATGATGTATTGACCACAGAGGACACAGAGTGGTCGGAAAGTGGGTAGGGGTTCGGCTTAGTGTTCGTGAAGCCCTCTGCTCGTTTACTTCTTGGCAATGTTGGCGGGAAGGCGGATCGCATTTTCATGTCCCAAAACTTCAACTGAAATGATCTCTTCGTAGTTATTGCGAGCTTGGGCTGCTTTTTTAGCAATATCCCAAGTATTGTCTTTGTATGCTCTGACTCTAAATGATCCCCAGTGATCGTATGTCCATAGCGTGTTTTCGCCTGGAGGATACATATATGCCGTTATAGCATGACTGCATATCTTTCCCGTTTTTTTGTCATACCAATTGTAAACAATAACTTGTGACCAAATGTTAGATCTTCTTAATCCTTCTCTAAATGCAATCGCGGTAGGAAGGCAGGCGTTTGGTTGAGACTCCATCCAAGATTCGGGATTTCGAAGAGTACTAACACAAGAAGTAAAAGAAAAAGAACAGATTAAACTCAATGACATAGCAATTATGGATTTTTTCATGGGGGGGGGGTCCCAGTTGTAGTTATTTATGCAGCATCCGAGCTGCTTTCGGGTCGCTTTAGATTAAGTGTTCGACCTCACTAGGTTTGTTTTCTGATTACATTTAA
>DGXZ01000065.1 GCA_002396485.1 Spartobacteria bacterium UBA5019 | reverse complement strand
AACACTCGCATGCTTGGATCTTGGGCTACAAGGGGGAAATGCCAACGCCCAGCGGTACTTTCTTCCATGCCAGCGACAAATCCCGCCTCGAACTGCTGGGCGGACTCTACCACGTCCGCAATGGCCAATCATCGCTTCCATTGGTCGTGTCAATTGACTCTGAGGTTGCCCTGAGCCTCAATGCTTTTGGCGGATCTAAACTCAATGTTCCCGTTCAATCGGTCATCCTGCGCGACGAACGCAAGGGGCAGGTGACAGAAGTTCCAGATACCCGGTTCGAGCCGCGGCGCGCCCTTGCACCCGGCGAGAAGATTATTCCGCTGCTCACGAACACCCCAAAATGAAACGGATGCAAATCAAGAAAAAATGAAATCAACCAACAAGCACACCCCCACACTTCTTATTGTGCTGATGCTGGCTCTGCCAGCTGCGCTCTACGCTGCCGAGCCAGTCACTCCTCCCGGTGACCGGAACCTGCCGATCAACCAGATCTATCCTCCCGAAGCGTTTTACCATAACGGCAAGGGGGGGCGCGTGCTCGATGTCACCAAGCCACCGTTCAATGCCAAAGGCGACGGCGTGACCGATGACACCCAGGCTCTGTGCGATGCGATGCGGTTTGTGGTCGCCAACCGGGAGCAAATCAAAGGGGTGGATCCTGACGGCAAGCCCTATTCCTATTATGATACCAAATACAAAGGTTTGGCGTGGATCATTTACCTTCCGAACGGAAATTACCTGGTATCCGATACGCTGAGTAGTGGATGGCCAACCGTGGCCTACGACATCAAAAAAGGTTGGTGGGGCGCGGTTCGCAACAACATTTCTTCGGCGGTAGAGGAGACCCCGGAATTAGAACTCCGGGGGGAAGACAACTCGTTTATTCGAATCGTGGGCCAGAGCAGGGCGAAGACGATCATTCGCCTGAAAGACAATTGTCCCGGTTTTGAGAAGGGCAAGGAGAAACCGGTGCTCACCTACTATCTTCTAGCTAAAGTGGGCTCGAGCATCAATTATGGAAATGATCTTCAGAATCTGACGATCCATACCGGGTCCGGGAATCCGGGAGCCGTTGGCTTAAAGTGGAATGCGTCAAACTGGGGCCATCTTTATAATTTGGCAATTATTTCGGGCGATGGCAGCGGGCGGGCCGGATTGATGATGGATCGGCGGAATGCGCACGGCTACCACCGGGATATCCTCATTGACGGTTTCGATGTGGGCATTGAAGCGACTGCAGGCAATGTTAGCTATCTCGTATTAGAGTATGCCACCCTCAAGAATCAGCGCCAAGTCGCCATCCGTTTGGGACGTGGAATGCAGTTTTCGATCTCTGCCCGAAAGGTGATCACCCAAAACGCACCCCTAGCCATACGAGTGGCCGAATGCGCCCAATTGGTGTTAATTGAGAGCGAATTAAATGGAAACGCGAGCGGTGGCCCGGCGATTGCCGTGGACGCCTTTGGTAGTCTTTTAGCAAGAGATGTTAGGCTTTCTGGTTATGGGGCAGCCATCGAGTCGGATGGACAAACGGTGCTGAAGGAAAACACGATTCTGGAAACAATCGTTGGAAAAGCGCTGTCTGTGGTTGAAGGAGTGCCTGCAATAACCTTGCGCCTGCCGGTGAAGGAAGTGCCGGTGATTTTGCCGGAAACCGACCTCTCAAAATGGGCCAATGTGGATGATTTCGGGGCTAAAGGCGATGGGGTCACCGATGATACCGAAGCTGTGCAACGGGCCATGAATTCCGGCAAGCCGGTGGTGTGGTTTCCCAAGGCGCAGTATGCCATCAACGGGTCGGTGGATATCCCCTCGTCTGTTCGAGAGGTTGATTTCCTTTGGGCAGCCATTTTGCGGATTGATCCGAAGGAAAAGCCGGATTTGACAGCCAAAGAAGCCATGGCTTTAGCCATCAGCGGCGAACCTGCTGAAGCAAAGCGACCTGGTCTTTTCCGTATTTCCAAGGGGGCGAAGGAACCGCTGCTGCTTCGCCAAAATCTGAATGCGGGCGGGGTTTTCCTTGACCACGAGGCCCCGCGCCCGGTGGTGCTGGAGGATACGATTACTTGGTTCTGGTATCAGCGATACAAGACTCGCGGCGCAGGTATGCTTTTTGCAGGCTCTGCTGCGCTCAAGACCAGCATGTGGCGTCTTTATCGGAATGCCTCGCCGGTAGGAGAGCCGAAGGAAGTGTTCGTAAACAACGTCATGGGATTTGGGGTCGGTGGCGAGAATGCCTCTCTCGCGGTTGAGAATGTCCATGCTTGGATTCGAGGAATGGATAATGAGCATCAACCCATTGAGTTTGCTTTCCGAAACTCCACCGTTTGGTGTTTAGGATTTAAGACTGAATTTGGTGCTAAACCGACAACGACCTTTCATTTAAGTGATCGAACCCAGTTCGAAGCTTTGGGTGGCATCCAACATGTTCGTGATCAAACAAATGAAGTCCCAATGATTGTCTGCAAAGACTCTCGGATCTCCATGACCTTTGTCACCTTCGGCGGGACGAAGGGGGTCCCCTACACCGTGCTTTTAGAAGCAGAAAGCGAAGGAAAACCCATAAAAATACTGGACAGCCAGTTTGATCGGCGTAGCAGAAAAATGCCTGGAGAGACTATGGTGCCCCTGCTCACGAACACCCCAAAATGAAACGGAATCCATAGCACCCAAACCTATTTATGTCGCTCCCACTTGCCATCTTTCTCGTCGCCCTCGGCGGCGTTCTACTCGGACTCTTTTCCATTCCCGTTACCAAGACGCCCAAATGGGATTTTGAAAACATCTGGTTCGCAGGGTCCATGGCTGCTTTAATCATCATTCCATGGCCGCTTGTCTGGCTGACCGTTCCGGATGTCGGTGCGCTCTACCGTCAGGTGCCGACCAGTGTGTTGGTTGGTGTGATTCTTAGCGGCATTGCTTGGGGAGTGGGTGGGATTTTTTGGGGCCGGGCTATCAGTGCCCTTGGCATGGCGCTCGGAGTTTCACTTCTCATGGGGTTGATCAACGTCTTCGGCTCAATCGGGCCGCTGGCGTTCTTCGAGCCGGCGAAAATTGCCTCGCCTGGGGGGCTCGCCTTGTGCGCGGCGCTGGCAGTGATGCTTGTCGGCGTGGTGGTCATCGCCCTGGCTGGCCGTCGCAAGGATGAGGAATTGCGGGGAACCGATGCTGTCTCTTCCAGTGCAATACCTTTCTGGCTTGGCCTGACCTTCTGCCTGCTCTCCGGCATCCTTTCCGCCGGGGTGAATTTTGGCTTTGTCTTCGGTTCGCCCCTTGCGGCAGAGGCCATGAAAAGCGGGGTGCCTGCTTTTGCTACGAGTTTCGCGGTTTGGAGCCTTGTCTTCAGCGCAAACTATCTCGTGAATGCTATTTACGCTCTTGTTGTGATGATCCAGCGAGGCACATTTAGGAAGCTTTTTTCGAACGGGAGTCCCAGTTACTGGCTTGGTGCCGCCTTTATGGGGCTGGCTTGGCCGGGGGGAGTCATCATTTATGGAATTGGTGCGGGCGGGATGGGGCAGTACGGTGCCTATGCCGGCTTTCCCATGATGATTCTCGTATCGATCCTCGCGGGCAACGCTGCCGGGGCCTTGGGGGGGGAGTGGAGAGGCACGAGTTCTCGTCCTCGCACGTTGATGCTGGCCGGCGTCGCAATCCTTTTCCTGGCCTTCGGCTTTCTCGGCTACTCAAACCATCTGCTCTCCAAAAACTAATCTGGCATGAAGATCATCGACGCCCATATCCATCTCTGGGATATTGACCAGCTCAATTATCCTTGGTTGGCTAATGTTCCTGCGATCAATCGCACGTATCTGCTCTCCGACTATGACGAAGCGCGGGGCGAGGCTGACGTAGAGGCCGTGGTATTTGTCCAATGCGAATGCCGCCCGGATCAATATCTCAAAGAACTGAACTGGGTGAAATTAATGGCCGACCGCGACTCCCGGCTTCAGGCGATCGTTCCTTGGGCACCTCTTGAAGACGGCGAGGCTGTGGGCGAGGTGCTTCGGGCTATCGCTGCGGATTCTCGCGTTAAGGGCGTGCGACGCATCATCGAGTTCGAGGATGACATCGATTTCTGTATCCGGCCGGGCTTTGTGCGTGGCGTGCAGCTTTTGGGCGAAGTCGGATTGCATTGTGAGCTGACCGTCGGGCCTCGGAATTTTCCCAATCTCATGAAACTGCTCGAGGCCACTCCAGATACGCGTTTCATCCTCGACCACATTGGGTGTCCAAATATCGCCGAAGGGCAGCTCCAGCCATGGAAGGATTATCTTCGTGCCTTCGCCTCATCGGGGCCGCATCCGTGTAAGCTGTCAAACCTCGTCTGCAATGCCGACCTGGAAAACTGGAAGATTGAGGATTTGCGCCCTTTCGCGGACGCCGTAATCGAAATCTTCGGGCCGGACCGGATCATATGGGCCAGCGATTGGCCACACGCTCTGCGCGCCTCCTCATGGCAGCGTTGGTTTGAGACCGCTCAAGCACTCACTGCAGGACTCGGTGGGGATGCGCAGCAGAAGATTTTTCACGACAATGCCAAGAGCTTTTACCTCATCTAAACCACCCACCATCCATGCACACTCCCATACCAACCCATCATCCCACCCCGAAACGCTTCACGGGTAAAGTTGCCATCGTCACCGGCGGTGGTGGCGGCATAGGCCGCGCCATCGTTGAAGAACTTTGCAAAGAAGGCGCCTGTGTCGTCTTCAGCGACCTCAACCCAGCCGCTGCTGCGGTCCTTGAGGCTGACCGAAAGGCAGGTTTCGACACCACGCTCGTCGTTGGTGACATGGCCGAGGAGGCCGTTTGCCAAGATATCGTTGCGCGCACCGTAGCGTCTTACGGACGGGTAGATTACCTGGTCAACAACGCATTTGCTTTCACTGCAAAGGCACTGAATGCCACGACAGAGGACTGGATGCGCAGCTTCACTGCCGGACCGCTGGCTTTCGCCCGCATGGTCCAAAATGTGTTTCCGCACATGAAGGTGGGTGGCGGCGGCGCCATCGTCAACATTTCGAGCATTTCGGGCCACATCGCGCAGAAGGAACGCTGGACATACAACACATCGAAAGGTGCTGTCGGCCAGCTCACCAAGTGCCAAGCGCTCGATCTCGCTCCGCACAACATCCGAGTCAACAGCGTGGATCCCGGCTGGATTTGGTCGAACGAAACCGACAAAGCCGCCAACCTTGATGGCGGCGGACGGGCGAAGTGGGATCCGATCTGGGGGCAATACCACATGCTCCGCCGTATGGGACTCGCCATTGAGGTGGCTCGGCCCACGCTCTTCCTCCTTAGCGACGACGCCTCGTTCATAACTGGCACGACCCTCATGGTTGACGGCGGCTACAATTCCATGGGACCTGAAGGCCTCGGCGAAACGGCTGTAGTGGCCGGCTCGAATTGATTCCAATTTTTTAATGACAACTGACACCACTATGAAAAGCATCCCAATCGAGCCACTCTCCCTCGAAAACTTCCAAGCATTCGGCCATTTCAGCGACATGTTGCACCCGGCATCTGAAAAACTTGGAGCGCCGCCCATTGAGTTCTTTCGTGACATGCTTCAGCAGACGCTAGGCCAGTGCCAGATTGTTTCCTACTCGAACTGCCAGATCTTGCCGCGCGATCCGCTGATTGATATTTCCGAGTGTCACTCCTTTACTGCGGAAATGCTCATGCCGCTCGATGCAAACGTGTTGATGCATTTTGCTCCCGCTTCAGTTCCAGATGCAGGGTTTCCAAGCGACAAGGTCCGTGTTTTTCTGATTCCCAAGGGAACCATGGTCGTGATCAAACCTGGCACCTGGCATCACGGGCCGTTCTGCACCGGAAAAGAGCCGGCCAATATCTTGGTCGCCTTGCCGGAACGCACTTACGTCAACGACACACGGACGATTGTGCTCGAAGGTGAAGAGAGGCTGACAATCCGCACTTCGTTGTAACCACCTATGGAATCGCAGGACGCCAGACTTCATATCGATATTTGCTGTGCTCACGGTGAGGGGCCTGTCTGGGCAGACGGCATTCTCTACTGGGTCGATGTCACCGGCTGCCGCCTGCACGCGTGGTCAGAGGGCGATGGCACTGTTCGCGATTTTCAATTCGTCGAGCCAGTCTGCGCGGTGGCCCCGATTGCTCCGGGACGACTGCTCATGGCATTCGCCAAGCGTTTGGCTTACTTCAATTTGCATGACATATCGTGTGAGGAAATTTGCCAAGTCGAACCGGGCGTTCCGGGAAACAGGTGCAACGATGGCAAGATAGATCCTGCGGGAAGGTTTTGGATCGGGACCATGTCGAATGATGGCTCGATCGAAGGCGCAGGGTCACTCTATCGGCTGGAGGGCAGCAAACTCACCCGCGTGCTCGACAACCTGACCATCGCGAACGGAATGGCTTGGTCCCGCGACGCCAAAACGATGTATTTCATCGATTCCCCCACACGGGAAATCTGGGCGTTCGATTTCGACTCCTCCGATTCTTCGATCCGCAACCGGCGCACGGTGATCAGTGTGCCCAACGGCCTCGGCGTTCCCGATGGGATGTGCGTGGCTCCGGATGATACGATCTGGGTCGCCCACTGGGGCGCGGGCTGCGTTTGCCAATGGTGCCCGAAATCAGGCCTCCTCCTCCAGCGGGTGCATACCGGCTGTCCACACACCAGCTCGTGCTGTTTCTCTAACGAAGGGCACCTCTACATCACGACATCAAGACTCGGCCTCGACGAGGCTGCGCTCGCAGCCCATCCGCAGTCGGGCGGTCTCTTCCGCCACGCCACGCTTTCCAACCAGCCATAACAACCAAAAAAATGACCATGTTTGACTTAAAAAATAAAAAAGTGCTCGTCACTGGCGGAGCATCCGGAATCGGTGCAGCTATCGTGGAGACTTTTGCCCGTGCGGGCGCGTCAGTCTGGATTGCCGACCGCGACGAGGAAAACGGCCAGAAATTAGCTGAGACAATTGGTGGGACGTTTTTATCGCTGGATGTGGCGAGTGAATCGGATTTCCTTCGTGCTGCAGACTCGGTCGGCACGCTGGATGTTCTAGCCAACATTGCGGGTATCGGCCATGTCGGCACTTTGCTGAACACCGCAGCGGCAGATCTGGACAAAATGTTTGAGGTGAATGTGCGCGGTGTTTTCAACGGCTGCAAAGCTTTCGTGCCGGCCATGCTGGAACGCCAATCCGGCAGTGTCATTAACATGGCGTCCATCGGTGGCGTCATAGCTGTGCGCGAGCGACTCGCTTACACGACGACAAAATTTGCCGTTGTGGGATTGACCAAGGCCCTCGCGCTGGATCATTCGCATACAGGAGTCCGCTTCAATTGCATTTGCCCGGGCCGTGTCGAGACTCCGTTTGTCATGGCGCGTTTGAAGGAATACCCCGACCCTGAGATAGCCTATCGCGACATGGCCTCCACCCAATTAAATGGACGCATGTTGAAGCCGGAGGAAGTCGCCGCTGCCGCTCTCTATCTCGCAGCGGACGAAAGCGCGATGGTCACGGGCAGCACCCTGATACTGGATGGAGGCTGGAGCATCGGAAAATAACTCATGAACCCTCTGCGTTATCAGTTCAGATATTCAGGCAGTCTCTTTTCACACTTTAAAAAAATCCACTTATGAACACCACCAACCAACCAACCAACCCTGTTGCCATCATCACCGGAGGTGCCGATGGGCTGGGCTTTTCCATTGCCGAACGCCTCGTACGGAAGGGTGCGAGAGTCGCGCTTTTTGACTTCAACGAAGAAGCCTTGCAGAAAGCGCAGCGACAGTTGGGCGAACCAACCTTTGTGGCAAAGGTGGATGTTGCCGACCGCGTCGCTGTGGGTGTGGCTGTCGAGGCCGTAGCCGAGGCGTTTGGACGCATCGACATTCTCATTAATTGCGCGGGCGTCACTGGACGCACCAATATTAAGAGCCATGAGGTGGATCTGGAAGATTTCAATCGTGTCATGCGGGTGAATGTGAACGGGTGTCTGAATACGTTTCAAGCCGTTGCCCCTCACATGCTGCGCCAGGCATACGGGCGGGTGCTGCATTTCGCCTCGATTTCCGGCAAGGAAGGAAATGCAGGAATGCTTGCTTATTCCACATCCAAAGCCGCTGTGATCGGAATGACCAAGGTGCAAGGCAAGGAATACGCTGGAACCGGTCTGACCGTGAATGCCATTGCTCCCGCCGTGATTTTCACTGACATGGTTGCCAAATTGCCGCCCGAGCAAGTGAAATACATGACTGATAAAATCCCCATGTCGCGCTGCGGAACCAAGGATGAGGTCGCCGCACTCTGCGAATTCATTGTCTCGGCTGAAGCCTCGTTTACCACGGGCTTCACTTTCGACATCTCCGGAGGCCGGGCGACATACTAACACACTCAAAACCAATCAAGCGCGAACAATTTTTGCCATGTAAACACCCACAAAGGTAGTAAACATGAAACCAGCCACAACTCAAACCGAAAAAAACTCATCAAACCAACTCCGCAAAGCAGTCTTCGGAGGTTCCCTTTTAACAATCGCCCTCATGTCAGCCGGACCGGTTTTAGCCCAAACGGTGCAGCAGGAGGCGGTGCCATCGAAGCGGTCCGCGAATGTGCCCGGCACCAGCGACGCACAAACGCTACCCAATGGCAATAGCGGCTCAACGACTGATAATGCGGTGTCAAAATCGGATTACAAGCCCCAGACCCTCGACCTTTCCCCTGCCAAATGGATCTGGTACCCCGGCGACCGTGTATTGCCGAATACATTTATACTCTTCCGCAGGGCACTGGATCTGAAATCCAAACCTCGAAAAGCCACGGGCTGGATTCATGGTGAGAGCCGTTACCTGCTTGAAGTGAACGGCAAACGGGTTCAATGGGGACCAGCCCCCAACGATCCGCGTTGGCCGGAAGTTGATCCATTGGATCTGACCGATAAACTGACAGCGGGTGAGAATGTTATCGGAACCACCGTGCTCTATTTCGGGCACGGCGACTCTACCTGGCCCATGGGGAGACCCGGTTTTATCTTTAAACTGGAGATAGAATATGAAGATGGAACCAAGGAGACCATCGTATCGGACAACACCGCTTGGCATTGCCACCTTTCGCAAGCACGGGAACCCGGTCACCATCGCCGCTGGTTCATGGGTGCATTGCAGGAGGATTTTGATGCCCGTTTGCAACCACAGGGGTGGACGGAAAAGAACTTTGTGGAAAACAAAGACTGGCTGGATCCCATTGTATTGCCCTGTGCTGCCAATTTGCCCATTTTTGCCAATCCGTCCAGCGATGTTTACACGGGAATTCATGGTCCGAAGAAATTCATGTACGGATTTCAATCGACACTCCAAATGGACATGCGTCCCCGCAGTATGTCGATGATGCGCGAAACCTGGATTGGAATTCCCGAACTTGCCGAGCAACACCGCATCCGCTGGGATCGACCCATCAAAGAGTATTTCGCCGTACGTCCTCCCAAAGCGTATCAGGCCGAGAAAACCACGGATGTAAAATTCCTTGGGAATGGAAGCTGGGAGCTGGAACTGGATCCCGAACATGGAAGGACATTAACATTTGCCTTGGAACAACAAATGGTGGGGTGGCCTGCAGCGACCATAGAGGCTCCGGCAGGGACTACCATTGAAATCATGACCGAAGATGCACATGCCATTGGTGGTCCGGCGGTGATGAATACAAATGGCACTCACAAATGGGCGCGCTTCACCTGCCGCGAAGGGGTCAATCGTTTTCAGCATTTCGATTTCGACTGCTTCCGTTGGATGCAGATCCACTTGCATCCCGGACGCGGTAAAGTTGTGGTTTCCAATGTCGGTATCTTAGCAAGGGAATACCCCTGGCCGCATGAGCCACGCGTTGTGACTTCTGATCCGCAGATTCAACGGGTGTTGGATGCATCCACCAATACCCTGCGCAATGCGGCTCAGGAGGTATTCACTGATGGCATGAGCAGGGAGCGAAATCAATACGGGGGGGGTATGTCGTTGTGCCGTTACCCCATTCTCACACTTGCGGGTGAAACCAGGCAGGTGGCTCGTTATCTCAAGAGTTATAGTCAGGGGCAAACCAAAGAGGGTTATTTGATCGATGCTTGGCCCTCGGTGGATCGGATAGACCGAATGAGTCAACGCGTGCTCGATGCAACCCATTGTGGGCCATGTCTGGATCACACGGTTCGCTTTGCCTTTGATAATTGGGACTATTATAAATACACCGGTGATTTAGAGCCACTTCGCGAAACTTATCCCCGATTGCTGAAAATGCAGGAATACTTAAAGAGCATCATGCAACCCGATGGTCTGCTTCCTGTAGAACCGGATATTTTAGGTTTCCCAATCGTTTATGTTGGATTTATCGGGAGCTATCCAAACAACAGGGATCGGCAGTGCGCTTTCAATCTACTCTGGGCAGCCAGCCTGAGTCAGGCAATGGCTCCGATCTGCAGAGCCTTTGGTGATTTCAAACTGGCCGATGAGTTTGACTTGCTGGGTAAACAGGTACTTGAGGCGACCCAAAAGCGCTTTTGGAGCAAAGAGTATGGGGCCTTTGTGGATAATTTACCTTGGGCGCAAGAGGATGGAGGCGTTCACTTCAGCGAAATGACCTTGGGAATTTCCGTCGAATATGGTCTCTGTCCCGAAGGTGAAATCGGTAAAAGTGTGGATTTGTTACTGTCCGGTCAAAAAAATGTTGGTGTCGACAATTCTACTGAGCCGATTGCATGGAAGTGGTGGGCCTTGATTAAAGGAGGTCGTGCCGATGCGGTATTAAAAGAGTTTCGTAAGTGGTATGAAACAATGCCGTCCATTCAGCAGAACAACAGCATTCAGGAGTTTTACGGTGGTAGGCCTGATAGAGGAGAAAACTGGAGTCATGCTTGCGTAGCCCCACTCTATGTGGCCACGATGAGTCTGGCCGGTATCCAACCGATAGAGCCTGGCTATAAGAAATATGAAATCCGCCCACAGTTGGCCGATCTGCCTGATTTATCCCTTACTGTTCATACCCCCAAAGGGGAGATTAAATTCTTCGCCAAGGGAAATAAAGGGGATCGGGAGCTAACACTCACTTTACCTCCCGATGGAGAAGGGGTTTTGGTGGTTGATCCGAATGAAAAACTGAACCTGAAATCGCTTGGAAACGGAAAGTTCGCTTTACCGGCAGGAAAAACGATTACGCTAAAATTGAAAAATACTTAAAAAAATTTGGTAAAAGTTTTTAGCTTGAATTATTTATATTAATAGTAAATTATTGCTAAAAATTGTTATATACCGTATTACATACCCGATACCTGAATTGCATGAAATTGATTCAGGTATCGGTTGTTCAAATCTAAAAATCACGTAAATGGAAAAATAAACCATGCTCCGCCCCCTCACACTCATAACATCCATCCTGCTCGCACCGCTGGGCGCGCTGCACGCTGCCGACGCCGCCGCTGGCTTGCTTGCACGCGAACTTCGCTGCGAGTATCAAGACAGCCCGTTGGCCATAGATGCCTCGCACCCCCGGTTGAGTTGGAAACTCTCTTCCGACCAACCGAATCAGAAAATGACAGCCTACCAGATTTTGGTGGCCTCGTCTCCGGATTTGCTTCAACCCGGAAAGAGTGATATGTGGGACAGCGGTAAGGTTCAAGGCGAAGACTTCAACGGTATTCTTTTTGGCGGAAAGCCACTTCTTTCCGGCAAGCCGTATTACTGGAAGGTGCGCTGCTGGGATGCGCAGGGAAAAGAGGGGGAATGGAGCGAGATGGCCACATGGCGCATGGGACTGCTGGCCGACACCGATTGGCCGAAGGAGTGGCTGGGGGCCCCCCGACTTGGAAAGTCCCCGCAAGATGGAACGCTCACCCCGGAGTTCTTTCCAGTTTGGCAGTTCCGCAAGGATTTCAAACTCAAAGCACAGCCCAAAAGTGCCACGCTTTATGTGGCTGCGGTCGGTGTAGCGGATATCTGGGTGAACGGGAAGCCCGCAAGCGATGCAGTGCTTGACCCTGCGCTGACGGAGTTTCGCAAGCGGGTGCCTTATGTGGCTCGCGATCTCACCGGCCTTGTTCAGAGCGGTGAAAACTGTCTGGGCATTCGTCTCGGCAACGGGTTTGCCAATCTGGTGACGGAAGCGCCGTTTCCGCGCTTGTCGCCGCGCTTTCAGGCCGTTCTACGGGTGGAGTATCCAGATGGTTCGGTGGAAGATATCACATCATCACCCGATTGGCAGGCCACACCGAGCGAAGTTACCTTCAACTGCTTCTTCGGTGGGGAGACCATTGATGCACGACTGCGCAACCCTCGTTGGAGCATGCCGGGCGGAAACAAAGGAAACTGGGAGGCTCCGGCCATTGTGGAAGCGCCACCCGGAACGCTCTACGCACAAATGATGCCCCCTATGCGGGTGATGGAAGTGGTTAACCCGCTCTCAATCAAAAAGCTGCGACCTGGAGTTTGGATCGTGGATCTGGGTGTAAACATCACGGGTTGGATTCGGTTTCGCGGTCACGGGAAGCCTGGGCAGGAGGTCCAGATTCATTGGAATGAACGCCTTTTCCCTGACGGGAGCCTGCAAAAGGACAATAACAACCGACATGGTGCCGCTCCGATGCCGAAAAACAGAAGCAATCTTCGCGATCGGGCGCGGTATCAGCAAATCGACCTCATCTTCAGCGGTGCCGAACAGGAGGAATTTGAACCGCATTTTTGTTACGGCAGCGGTCGTTACGTGCAGATTGAAGGGCTCGATTATGAACCAGCGCTTTCCGACGTCGCCGGCTGTATGGTGCATACGGACTTGCCTATAGTGGGCAGCTTCGCTTGCTCAAACGAGCGTATTAATCGGCTGCACGAGGCCTCTGTCCGCACGTTCCGGAGCACCTGGCACGGCATGCCGACGGACAATCCCGCCCGGGAGAGATTGGGATGGGGGCGAGAGGGCGTTGTCACCACTGAAGCCTGTAGCTACAACTTCAATAACCTCCTGAGTTACGAAAAGTGGATCGGAGACTACCTGGATGCGCAGGCGGAGAATGGAAGTTTGCCTCACTGTGTGCCGGAAAAAGACAATCCGACTAAAAGGCCGCCAAACCGGAATACAGATCCTTGGTGGACGTCTCATGTCGTTTGCCGCACCCCCTGGGTGCTCTATGAACGCTTTGGTGACCCGGAAATCCTCCGACGCTCCTACAATGGAGCTAAGAAACACATGGAATTCCTGATTGCGAATTACCCGGATGGCCTCGTCCCCTCCATGTATCGCGACCATACCGCTGTGGGCTACTTTCAGGATCGCGATGGCAACCAGGTAGCTATGACCATGGTGCCACCCAAAGATGCCGAAACTGAATTCCTCTCATCTAGCGAGATGATGGGGGGCTTTGCGGTTTTTAACTCTGTCTCTCTCCTGGCAAAAACGGCCGCTGTATTGGGTGAAAGTGCCGATGCCACGAAGTATAGCGCTTTGGCCGAGCAGATTCGCAACAACCTCAACGCCCGGATGAACCCCGCTACCGGAGCTTATGCGGAAGACAGCCAGACCTTGCAGGCACTGGCCTTGGCTTGGAATATCTGTGAGCCTAAGGATCGGAAAAAGGTTTTCGATTATCTGATCCATAACATTGTAGAAACGAGGAACGGCCACCTGAGCACGGGTGTCCCAGCTACCCGCGATCTCTTTAAAGTCGTCACCGAACTGGGCCGCGGTGATCTGGCGATGGAAATGCTCAACCAGAACGACTACCCGAGTTTCGGCCAGATGCTGGAAAATGGACTGGGAACAATCTGGGAGCGTTGGGATGGCAAATCCACCTTGAATCAAGCGGGACTCAATTCGATCGACGAGTGGATGTATCACTCGCTGGCGGGTATTCAGGTGGACCCCGCACAACCGGGTTTCAAGCACATCTATTTCCGCCCCGGAGTGATCAAGGATCTCAACTCCGCACGGGCGACCTACAATTCCATCCGTGGTGCCATCACCAGCGACTGGAAACGCGAGGGGAACAAGCTGACATTGCGTATCCAGGTTCCGGTCGGTTCCACGGGAACCGTCGAGCTTCCGGTCCAGAGCGCCGGCGAGGTGGAAGCACCCCGTGGTGCAACCTTAACGAAAGGTTCGGATGGTCAGCCTGCTTGGACTGTCGGTTCGGGTGAGTATGAATTCCAGGCGACATTACCGGCGGAAAAAGTGGCGCCTGCTCTTGCTGAAGCGAAGTCAAAAACCATAGTTCCAGACCAAGCCAAAGAAGGGCACTATATCGGTGAGCGGTTTGGTGGCGGTATCGTCTATTGGGTTACCAAAGACCGGCAGCACGGGTTGATTGCCAGCCTCCAGGATTTGGATGGGGGAGTAGGGGTTCCTTGGAGCAATGTCATCGACGAGAAAGTGGGCAGTGCTTCAACCAAGGGTGTCAGCATTCCCGGAGCCGATGGCCGCGGTCCGACGCAAGCCATTATCGCGCAAAGTGGACATAACCAGAGCGCGGCTAAGTTGTGCGCTGAGTATGCTGCTGGTGGCTTCAGGGATTGGTATTTGCCCTCTCGGGTCGAACTTCAATTACTTGCGGCGCAGGCCGGCCTCATCAACAGGGATTTAGAAAATGATAACGACCCCGAGTCCAAAGGGCTGCAAACAGACTATGTGGCGCCGACCTATGGCGGTTACTGGTCATCATCCGAGTTCGGAGCCGATTGCGGACAGGGCTACGACTTCAACTTCAGCGGTGACACTCAGCACCTTGCCACGGGCGACCAGCCCGTAAAACTGAACTTCAGCAGAGGCAACGCCAGTTTCCGCTCCAAAGATCGTCCGTGGCATGTGAGAGCAGTGCGGCGGTTTTAGAATAATCCTAGACAAAGCATTTGAACCACAGATTTCAGAAAAACACAGATTACCAAGGCCTAGCAGAGTTCAAGGCACTCACCCTGCGGGTGAATTGTGTTGAAGCAATTTTTGATACGCAACTGATTTAATCTGTGCTTTCTGTGAAATTCGTGGTTAATTCCTACTGCCGGACTTAGGATAATGAATAGTAAACTAAATTAAACATCAAAACAAAAAATAAACATATGAAAATCGTAAGATTTACCAATAACAACGGAACCATTCAGTATGGAGCGCTCCAGCCGGATGGCACGGCACTGCAATGTTCCGGTGAACTTTACAGTGGCTTAACAGCAACCACCGAACCGGCACAGGTTGCCAAGCTCCTTGCGCCATTCGAGCCCAGCCAGATTCTATGTATCGGGCTCAATTACCGTCACCATGCTGAGGAATCCGGCATGAAAGCTCCGGAACGCCCTGTCCTTTTCACAAAAGGAATCAACACCGTGCAGAATCCCGGCGACCCGATCGAAATCCCCGTGCGCGCCGCGAGCCACGAAGTGGACTACGAGTGCGAACTCGCAGTTGTCATCGGCAAACCTTGCAAGAATGTGAAGGCGGCGGATGCCCTCTCCTATGTGCTGGGCTACACTTGCGCGAATGATGTCTCCGCCCGTGACTGGCAACTCAAATGGGGCGGCGGTCAATGGTGCAAGGGTAAGACCTTCGATACATTCTCACCCCTCGGTCCATGTCTGGTGACAACCGATGAAATTACCGATCCTCAAACGCTCGGCATCCGCACCATCCTAAATGGCGAAACCGTTCAGGACTGGAATACCGATGATATGATTTTCAGCGTGGCACAGATTATCGAATTTCTCAGCGCCAGCAACACCCTGCCGCCTGGCACAGTGATCCTCACCGGAACACCGCACGGCGTAGGCATGGCCTCCAAGCCTCCGCGCTGGCTCAAAGAGGGTGATCAAGTCACCATCGAAATTGACCGCATCGGCAAGCTGACCAATCCCGTCATTCTCGAAACGGTCTGATGAGCCACAGCCGGGCGAACCAAAAGCTTCGCCCTTGAAACTTGCGCCAGTGATTGTGCTGCTATGCAGGAAGGCCTGAGTCGCACGCACACACTGGTTGCTGAGCGGCAGTGTTCACCTCCCTCCATTGATGTCCTGTTTTTTTAAAGGCTGGAGGTAAAAAATCTGTGATTTCTTAGAGGACTTTTTCATCCCCAAAGAGTGGCGACGCCTACGGGAATCGAACCCGTGCACCAGCCGTGAGAGGGCTGTGTCCTAACCGCTAGACGAAGGCGCCTTGTTGGGGTGAAAGAAACTAAGCGCCGGAGCCGCTTTGACAAGGCGAAAATCCTGTTTTTTTGCGGTGGTGGTGGTGGCTTGGCTGGTTTTTATTTGGCGACGATATTTACGAGTTTTCCAGGGACCACGACGACTTTGACGATGGTTTGTCCTGCGGTCGCCTCTTGGATTTTTGCACTGGCGAGGGCGGCTATTTCGATTTCCTCTTTGGTGGCTACCTTGGAAATGACGAGACGCTCGCGGACTTTGCCGTTCACCTGCACGGCGAGTTCCACTTCGTTTTCGACGAGCAGGGATTCGTCATGCACGGGCCAAGGTTGCTTGGAGGCGAGACCCGCAAAGCCGAGGCGGCTCCAGAGTTCCTCGGCGAGGTGCGGCGCAAAGGGGCTCAGGAGCGGAAGCAGGATGCGGAGCGCCTCCAGCGGGCGTGGCTTGGCATTCACAAATTCGTTGGTTAAAACCATCATTTGCGAGATCGCCGTGTTGAAGGCGAGCAGGCGGATGTCGGAGGTCACTTTCTTGATGGTTGCGTGGGCTATGCGGAGTTGCTGCGAGTTGAGCGGAATCTCGGCGAGGTCGCTGGAGAGGATCCATTCGCCTTCCTGGTTTTCCTGCATCGCCAAGCGCCAGACGCGGGCGAGGAAACGGTAAACGCCTTCGACGCCTTTCATACTCCAGGGCTTCATTTGCTCGAGCGGGCCCATGAACATTTCATACAGGCGCAGCGAGTCGGCGCCGTATTCGGAGATCACGCTGTCGGGAGTGATGACATTGCCCCGGCTCTTGGACATTTTTTGTCCGTCGGGTCCAAGGATCATGCCTTGGTTGACTAGGCGCTGGAATGGCTCGGGCGTGGCGACATGGCCGAGGTCGTGGAGGACTTTGTGCCAGAAGCGGGCGTAAAGAAGATGCAGCACGGCGTGCTCGGTGCCACCGACATAGAGGTCCACGCCACCGGGCTTGGCATTGCGCGCCATCCAGTATTCGTCGGCCTCCTTGCCGATGAAGCGGTCGGAATTTGTGGCATCGCAGAAACGCAGGTAATACCAGCAGGAGCCGGCCCACTGGGGCATGGTGTTGGTCTCACGTTGCGCGGAGTCTGAGTATTTCAACCACTCGAGAGCCTTGCTGAGTGGTGGCTCCGGCGTTCCGGTGGGTTTGAAATCCTCCATGTCCGGTTGGATGACGGGGAGTTCGTCTTGGGTCAGTGCGCGGTGGTTTCCGTCCTCCCACACGATGGGGAATGGCTCGCCCCAATAGCGCTGGCGGGAGAAAAGCCAGTCGCGGAGTTTGTAGTTCACTGTGCCACGTCCGAGAGCCTTTTCCTCCAGCCAAGCGGTGATCTTTTGCTTGGCCTCGGCGGTTTGCAAACCATCGAGAAATCCTGAGTTCACGGCGACTCCCTCGCCAGCAAAGCAGGAGGAAGTGTCATTTGCTGAGTTGTCGCGAACCACCTCGCGGATGGGGAGTTGGAATTTCGTGGCGAATTCGAAGTCGCGCTCGTCGTGGGCGGGAACGGCCATGATGGCTCCTGTGCCGTAGCCCATGAGGACATAGTCGGCGATCCAGACGGGGATTTTTTCGCCGTTGACGGGATTGATGGCGAAGGCCCCGGTGAAGACGCCGCTTTTTTCCTTGTTGAGTTCGGTGCGGTCGAGATCGCTCTTGGATGCCACGGAGGCTTTGTATTTTTCGACGGCTTCGATTTGTTCGGGAGTGGTGATGGTGGCCACAAGCGGATGCTCGGGCGCGAGGATCATGTAGGTTGCACCGAAGAGCGTGTCGGGACGGGTTGTGAAGACCTCCACGTCGCACGGAGCATTTGCGATTTGAAATTTGACCAAGGCTCCCTTGCTGCGGCCGATCCAGTTTCGCTGGAGAAGCTTGATACCCTCAGGCCAATCGAGTCCGTCGAGGCCATCCAGGAGCCGCTCGGCGAAGGCGGTGATGCGGAGCATCCACTGTCGGAGGGGTCGGCGCTCGACGGGGAATCCCCCGACTTCGCTTTTGCCATCGACGACCTCTTCGTTGGCCAGCACGGTGCCGAGTTGCGGGCACCAGTTGACCGGCATTTCGGCGACATAGGCGAGGCGCACGGAGTCTGGCTCGGTGCCTGTGTAGGTGGAGATGGGTTCGGCCTTGCAAGTCGCTGGGTTGAACCAAGCGTTGTAGAGTTGGAGGAAAATCCACTGTGTCCATCGGAAGTAGGCGGGGTCGGTGGTGCTGACTTCGCGATCCCAATCGTAGCTGAAACCCACGGCCTGAAGTTGGCGGCGGAAGTTGTCGATATTGCGGGCTGTGGTGACGCGCGGGTGTTGGCCGGTTTTGATGGCGTATTGCTCGGCAGGGAGTCCGAAGGCGTCCCAGCCCATGGGGTGTAGCACATTGAAACCCTGCATGCGGTGGAAGCGCGCAAGGATGTCCGTGGCGGTGTATCCCTCAACATGACCTACATGAAGCCCATCGCCGCTGGGGTATGGGAACATGTCGAGAATGTAGTATTTCGGCTTGGAGGCGTCGAAATCGGCATCACCCGGATTGGCGGCGCGGAAGGCTCCGGCTTCCAGCCAGTGCTGTTGCCAACGGGGTTCGAATTCAGTGAACGGATACTGCTTGCGCTGCGTGCTCATTTTGGAAAAAGGCGAAGCCTATGCGCAATGGCGCGTGCCTGCAAACCGATACGCGGGGAGGGCAAGCCGGCGTCCTGATGGATTGACCACAGAGCGCACAGAGATCACAGAGGAGGTGTTGAGAGCTGAGCTCTTTTTTTAAAACGGGATATCCCCATCCTGATCGCGCGGTGCGCGGAATGCGGGTGGCGCTTGGTTCACTTGCCAGCATTCAAAGAGGGATTCCGGGACCTCGCGGAGGAAGCGCGAGGGCGAGTAGAATGACTGGTCGTAGCCAGCGGCGAGGCGCATCTCGGGGTAGGTGAGGTAGAGCTCGTCCATGCAGCGGGTCACTCCGACATAGAAAAGACGGCGTTCCTCCTCGAGCGCACGGGGGTCTTCAATGCTGCGGGTGCTGGGAAACATGCCATCGGCCAGCCAGATGAGAAAGACGATTTTCCACTCGAGGCCTTTGGCCTGATGCAGGGTCGAGAGAGTCACTTTCTCGGTTTCGGCAGCACCGGCAAAGGCGTCGGCCGTCTCCAAGCTGCCGAGCAGGGCAAGTTGCGAGAGGAAATCTGCCGTTGTTTCAAATTGCCCAGCGAATTCCTGCAGCGTGACAAGATCCTCGTGGCGGGCGTCGTAGTTCGGGAATTTTTCCTTCATGTAGTCCTCGTAAACGGCGAAGAGGACGCATGAGATCATCTCGGACGGCTTCATCGGTCCAGCGGCGGGAGCGAGGTCGCCTAGGGTGTGGATAAATTGGTCCCACGACTTTTGAGCTTTGGCAGGAACCTTCAGGCCGGCGAGGTCTGCGAAATTGGTTTTCCCATCGAGGATCGCCGAGGTCTTTTGCCAGAGCGTCTCGGCGGTTTTGTTTCCAATGCCCGGAAGCATGCGGATCATGCGCTTGAACGCCGTTTCGTCGCGTGGATTGACGGTGAACTTCAAAAAAGCGGCGACATCCTTGATGTGGGCCTGCTCGAAAAATCGAAGCCCGCTGGTGATGCTGAAGGGAATGCCGCGTCGGGTGAACTCGAGTTGCATCTCCATCGAATGGTAGTGGGCCCGGTAGAGGACGGCGATCTGCTCGAGTGGCACGCCCTCGTCCGAGAGTTCCATGATGCGCTGCGCGACGAAGGCCGCCTGCTGGTTGTTGTTTGGCAATGCAACCAGCGCGGGCTTGATGGGATGAGCCTTTCGGACGGGTGCGAGGTTTTTCGGGAATTGGTTTTCGTTTGTGAGAATGGCGGCATTGGCAACATCCAGAACGCCTGGCACGCTGCGGTAGTTCGTTTCGATTTTGAACACCTGCGCGCCGGGGTGTGTCTCGGGGAATCTCAGGATGTTCTCGAAATTCGCCCCGCGCCACGAGTAGATGCTCTGTGCGTCGTCGCCTACGACCATCACATTCCCGTGGTGTGCGGCAAGGAGGTCGATGAGTTCGGACTGGAGGCGGTTGGTGTCTTGATACTCGTCGACGAGGATGTGTTGAAATTGGCGCTGGTATTGCGTGGCGATGTCGGGATTCGTCAGGAAAAGCTCAAGGGTCTTTGCGAGGAGGTCGTCGAAATCCATCGAGTTCGCCTCCTTTTTTCTCGATTCGTAAGCGGTCTGGACGAGTTCGATGTCCTGCGCCAGAGGAATAAAGTAGCGGTATTTCTCGACGAGCACTTTGGAAATCGGAAGCCCAGTATTGACCGAGTAGCTGAAAACGTCCGAGAGCACGCCTGCCTTTGGGAATCGCTTGTCGGTGGAGACGATGCCTTCCTGTGCCACGACCGACGCGATCATGTCCTCGGAATCCTCGCGGTCCATGATGCTGAATCCTTGGCGAAACCCGACGGCCTCGGCGTGGCGTCGGAGGATGCGGTTGCCGATCGAGTGGAATGTGCCGCCCCAGAGTCCATCGGCCGCACCGGGGATGAGTGTGTGCACCCGCTCGGTCATCTCTCTCGCGGCTTTGTTCGTGAAAGTGAGGAGCATGATGGAGGGGGCGGGAACGCCTTGTTCCAGAATCCAAGCCACGCGGTAGGTCAGTGTGCGTGTTTTTCCGCTGCCCGCGCCGGCAATGACCAGCGAGGCCCCGCCGGGGGATGTCACAGCGGCGAGTTGCTGATCATTCAGTTCCGAGGGGTAGTCGATGCCGCTGGAGGGTGGGGGAGGTGCTTGCAGTGTGTAGGACCTGGCCACGCTGGGGTTATTCTTGTGAGATGCGGAGGGAGCTCAGCTTGGATGTCGGGATGTTGAGGCCGTAGGCGAGTAGTTTTGCGGACTCGTCAGCGATGCGGGCCTTGGTGCAGCCCAGCATGACGGCAATGACATCCCGGCCGTTGTAGGAACCGCTGGAAATGAGGCAATGTCCGGCAAGGTCGGTGTAGCCGGTTTTCATGCCGTTGCAGAACGAGTAGGTGCGGAGGACACGGTTTGTATTGCGCAGAGGCACGACATTTCCGGAGCTGTAGCGGAAGTTGTAGTAGCGGGTCTTCATGATCTCGCGAAGCGTGGGATTGCGGTAGGCCATGCGGGCGACGCGGGCCATGTCGCGGGCGGTCGAATACTGGCCTTGAGCGGGAAGCCCGTTAGGGTTTTCAAAATTGGAATTTGTGCCGCCAAGGTTGCGGACGCGCTGGGTCATCTTGTCGGCAAAGGCGCTCACACTTCCCGCATTGTCCCGGGCGAGGGTGCGGGCGACATCGTTGCCGCTTTTCACCAGAAGGGCATTGAGTAGCTGGAGCCGTGTGTAGGTCTGGCCGGGTTTGACATAGATTTTGGTGGGCTCGCAGTTTGTGTCCGTGGCTTCGATTTCAACCCGTTTGTCCAACTCTCCCGCTTCAGCGACGATGAGGGCGGTGAGAAGCTTCTGGGTGCTTGCAACGGGTCGCTGTGCAGTGTCATTTTTTGAGTAGAGCACCTTGCCGGTGTTCGCATCCAATAGAATGGCCGACTTGGCGGTGATCTCTGGAACTTCTGCGGCTTGAAGCGGAACAATGGCGAGGAGGCAAAGGAATGCGGGAAGCAGGCGGGTGAGCATGGTAAGAAGCTAAGGTTTTTTTGGCGGTGTGCTGAATAACTTTTCCATTTCGGGATTTTTTTCAACCCCGAGTTCGGTGGCTTTTTGATAGTGCCGTCGTGCAAGCTCGACGGCGGGTGGTTTTTCCTCAAGGTAAAAGACGGCGAGATTGTAGTGGGCGTCGGCATACGAGGGGTCGAGTTCGACGGCCCGGCGAAGTTCGTGCTGCGCGCCTTCAATCCAACCACGGCGGCCCATGACAACGCCAAGGAAGTTGCGTGTGCGCGCGTTCAGCGGATCCTGCAACATGGCTTGCGAGAGGGCTGCAATCGCCGCGTCCGGCTCATTGCGATCCATGTAGATCATCCCAATCGTGAGCCAGGCCGGGGCAGACTCGAGGCGCTGGCGGACCGCCTTCTTGAGCAGTTCCTCGGCTTTGTCGGGATGGCCTGAATAGAATTCAACCATGCCAAGGTTTACGAGGCCCATCAGGTTGTCCGGTTCGAGCGTCAGAACGCGGGTGTAGGCGTTTCTTGCGGCACCGTAGTCCTTGCGTTCAAAGGCGACATTCCCCTCTGCAATAGTCGCTGCCAGCGCGCGCGGGGTAAATTCTTTTTCCGTTTCTCGGGCAGGGAGGCTGTGCGCGAATCCGAGTGCGCATGCCGCCAGAAGCATATGAACGGCCGCGCGGTGGATCATTGGCCGGATAGTTCTTTCGAGCGCCGGTCTGCGGCGCGGACGGCTTGGATGAATGCGGCACGGACCCCATGCTGTTCCAGTTCGCCGAGGGCTGCGGCCGTCGTTCCTCCGGGGCTGGTCACCATTTCGCGCAGAATCGCGGGATGCTCGCCGGTTTCCTTGGCAAGTTCCGCCGCTCCCAGCACGGTTTGAATAGCGAGTTGGCGTGCCAGATTCGTAGGAAGTCCGCAGGATACACCACCATCGGTAAGCGCTTCGATGACTAGAAAAACATACGCTGGTCCACTCCCGCTCAGTCCGGTAACGGCATCGAGGAGTTTTTCCTGAACATAGGAAACAACTCCCACACTCGCAAAGATCGCCTCGGCGCAGTCTTTATCGGCTTGTGTGGCATTGTCGGCACCTGTGAATGCCGTCGCGGCTCGACCGATGAGCGCAGGCGTGTTTGGCATGGCGCGAATGATGCGGCATTTGGGTGCCATTTTTTCCAAGGTTGCCACACTGAGTCCCGCAGCAATCGAGATGAGGAGTTTCCCATCAAGGGCCTCGCCGGTCTGTTGAATGGCGGGCGCTGCCTCTTGCGGCTTGACGCAAAGAATCACAACGGGGGCTGCGCCTGCGGCTTCTTTATTTGAAGTTGTTACGCCCACCGAGGTGGCATCCTGAAGGCTTTGCAGAATTGGCACCTCGGGACATGAGGCGATGATGTCCTGCGCATTGCATATCTTGCCGCGCAACATTCCTTGAATGATGGCGGATGCCATTTTTCCCGCTCCGAGAAACGCGTATTTCATTCCTCGACGCTAAAGGAGTGCGGCAGGGAATGGGAAGGCTGTATTCCTTGAATGAGCGCCAAATGCTGATTGGAACGAATGATTCACATTTCAGACCTTGTTTCCAGTCGGGGCCCGGCATAGGACATCGCTACCGATGGATTCCTTTACCTCGCTTGTTTCAATTCAGGATCTCCACAAGAGTTTCGATCAAACATCCATTCTTAAAGGCGTGAGCTTTTCTATCGAAGAGGGCGATCTGGTTTCGGTCATTGGTCCCTCTGGATGCGGCAAAAGTACGATGCTGCGTTGCATTAACGGTCTGGAAACGCTGGATTCCGGCGTCATTAGCGCTGCTGGTGCGCGCATTTCGCGGGCGCCTGGCAGCAAGTTGAATGCGGATTTCGAAAAAAATGCCCACATTTTGCGTCAGCGGGTCGGCATGGTTTTTCAACAATTCAACCTCTTCCCGCACCGCACGCTTTTGCAGAATACCATGATGGCTCCGGTCATCGTTCGAGGCATTCCCCGCGAGGATGCCGAAAAAACCGGATTTGCCCTGCTTGAAAAAGTCGGTCTCGGAGCCTATGCGGACAGGTATCCAGCTAACCTCTCCGGAGGTCAGCAACAGCGTGCGGCTATAGCGCGGGCACTTGCCATGCAGCCCAAGGTCATGCTCTACGATGAGCCGACGAGCGCGTTGGATCCTGAATTGGTGGACGAGGTTTTGCATGTCATGAAGGCCCTCGATGCTGAGGGCATGACGCAAATCGTCGTGACACACGAGATGCGCTTCGCGCGGGATGCCAGCGACTACATCATCTACATGGAGGGCGGCCATATCGTGGAGATATCCGACGAGGACGAAATTTTCGAAAACCCCAAAGACGAGCGTACCCGCAGGTTCCTCAGGAGGTTCATCTGATGAATAAAATCACCCGATTTCTGTTTTTGGCGCTCGCCTTCATTTTCCAGCACTCTCTGCAGGCCGACGCCAAGACGCTCCGCTGGGCTGCAGCGACGGATAGCAACGCGCCCTACGCTTTCTACGGCCCAGGCAACAAGCTGAGCGGCTTCGAATATGAGGTCATTCAGGCCGTCGCCCGCGAGATGGGTTGCGAGCCTGTTTTCGTGCCCAACGACTGGGATGGCCTTATTCCCGGGCTCGGCCGCGGGCTCTACGATTGCGTGATCTGCGGCATCGAGATCACTCCCGATAAGGCGCAGGAGGTGCTTTTCACAAATCCATACTATGTGACCTACGAACAGCTCGTGGTTAAAAAAGGCACGCCCCCGGTGACGAGCCTTGAGCAACTCCGCGGCAAGCAGATTGGTACCCTCAGCCAGACCGCCTCCTTCAATATGCTGGGCAAGACGCCTGGGGTGGTGGTGAAAATTTACGACGAGGAGGTCAACGCCTATGCAGATGTTGCAAACGGACGCCTCTTCGGCGTGCTCCTCGATTATCCGATTGCGAAATATTACGCCTTTGCGAATGCGAACCTGAAATTCACCGGCCCGCCGTTCGGTCAGATCAGTTATGGGATAGCCATCTCCAAGGGGAACCCCGCCCTCGCGGCGGAAATGAATGCCGCGCTCGCCCGTGTCATCGCCAGCGGAGAAATGCGGGACATCCTCTCGCGCTGGGGACTCTGGACGGCCATGGTCGCCGACACATTTGGTCAGCCGGAGGACCCCTCTCTTCCCGACACCGAGTATCGGGCCTTTGTGGCCGCCACAGCCGAACAACCCACCGTTTTGCACCGCATCATCGGCTACGCCCGCTTCTGGCCGCTGCTGCTCGAGGCCTCGCTTCTCACCATCGAAGTCAGCCTCCTTGGCATGGCGGGAGCCGTCCTGCTCGGCTTCGCGCTCGCGATCATGAGGGTTTACGGGCCCTTTCCCGCACGGTGGGTCGCCACACTCTACATCGAGCTGATTCGCGGAACTCCGCTGCTCATTCAGTTGCTTATTCTCTTCTATGGCCTGCCGAATATCGGCATCAAACTCGAGCCCTTCGTGGCCGGTGTGCTCGGCCTCGCCTTGAATTACGCGGCCTACGAAGCCGAGAACTACCGCGCCGGACTGCTCGCCATTCCCAAGGGCCAAATGGAAGCCGCGCGCGCTCTCGGCATGACGCAAAGTCAGGGCCTCTTCCACGTCGTGATCCCGCAGTCCTTCCGACTTGTGTTGCCGCCCGTGACGAACGATTTCATCTCGCTTCTCAAGGATTCCTCACTTGTTTCCATGGTCACGCTGGTCGACCTCACAGGCGCCTATAAACAAATTGCCACACAGACATTCGACTACTTTGGTGCAGGATTGCTGGTGGCCGCGTTCTACCTTCTCATCGGCCTGCCATTTGTGCGCCTCGCACGCTACACCGAGCAGCGCTTGAATCCCGGCGCTCATTCCAGTGGCACCAAGGCCCAGCGGTTCCAGTTCCATTTTGGAAAATCCTAATCTGCCCGCGCAGGCCCTCTCCCTATGGACATTCTTCCATGCGGTGACTACTTTGCGCCCGTGTTCAACCGCTACCGATCTATCCGACTCACGACGGTCAAGGCCCTCATCGGCCTGAATATTCTTACCTTCGTGTTTATCGAAATCCTGCCGCAGCGTCAGCAGGCGGTGGCGGACCATCTCCTCGGCTTGAGTGGCGCCGGACTGGGGCAGGGGATGCTTTGGCAGTTTGTCACCTACCAGTTCCTTCACGCAGGGATTCTCCACCTCGCTGTGAACATGATGGGCCTTTGGTTCACAGGAAATATCCTCGAGCGCATCTTGGGTGCGCGGAATTTTGTTTTTCTCTATCTCCTCTGCGGCGTCGCAGGCGGCGTCCTGCAATTGATGATCAATCCTGGCCCAACCTTGATCGGAGCTTCGGGAGCGGTTTCAGGACTCGTCGCCGCCTTCTCCACACTCTACCCGCGAATGCCCATCACAGCCCTGCTGTTTTTTGTCATCCCGGTTCGCATGCAGGCCATGTGGCTTGGCATCATTGTCGTCGGACTGTCTCTCTTTTTTCTGCTCACTGGCCTCTTCAATGATATCGGAAACGGCGCCCACATTGGTGGTGCGCTTGCTGGATTCTTTTGGGTAAAATTCCGCCAGCGTCACTTCCGCGTTGTTCGCTGAGAGGTCGGGTGGCTCCTAAAGAAATTTCATTGCCCAGCCTAGCCAGAAGGGAATGGTAATCAGGCTGGCGATCGAGGTTGCGAGGACAATTCGCAGGGCGGTCGGCATGTCGCCGCCGTGCATTTTTGCAAGGACAACTGGAAACACCGCGCTTGGCATTGCGGATTGCACAACGAGGACCGTGCGAATAGCAGGGTCGAGCGGAAGCCAGAGGCCTGCGCCGAGGATTATTATGGGAAGTAAACCGAGGCGAAGCACAAGGGCCAGAGTGATCGTATCCCATCCGCTTTTCAATATTCCTGGCCTCATGTGGTCGGCAAGTACCGCTCCAGTCACCAGAAGTCCGACGGGCACGGCACAGAGTCCGAGCATATGCCAGGCCCCATCCACGGCCTGTGGCACCCAATGTCCCGCGCCCATGGCGTTTAATACGATGCCTGCGGCCACGGAAGCAATGGGAGGGCTGAGAAGAATTTTTCTCCAATCGTCTTTGACCTGTCCGCCGGGCATGATGGCAACACCGAGTGTCCACATCGCGATGTCCACTCCCATATTGAAGGCTAGAAGTACGCCGACGACATCGCGGTCGAAGAGTGCAAGGCAGATGGGAAGCGGGATGTTGCCGTAGTTCTGAAGGCCCGCGACGGATGCAAAGGTGCGGGATCTTTTTGTATCCCGCAAAAACACACGCGCGCCGAGAAGGCAGACCAAATAACCCAAGGCCGGAACGAGGAATCCGAGGAGTGGTGGCAAAATCCAGTTCGCTGGTGTTTCGAGCGCCTCGTTGCCGATGATGACATCCAACGCCAGGCAAGGGAGGAAAAGATTCACGAGCAAACCGAGCAAAGATCGGTCGCCTTCCTCGGTGAATATTCCGGCGCGGCGAAGCACGTAGCCGGAAGCTATCACCAAAAACACCGGGAGGACGAGGTCCAGCAGGTTCGGCGTTGCGGTCATTTTCTAGCCGCAGATTTCCCTGAATGCGGCTTCGTCCAACACCGGGACTCCGAGTTCGCGCGCCTTGTCGAGTTTGCTCCCTGCCTCATCGCCAGCAAGCAGGTGGGTGGTTTTTTTGCTTACGCTGCCGGTCACCTTGCCCCCGAGGCGGCGGATGGCTTCGGCGGCTTCCTCTCGCGAAATGGACAGGGTTCCTGTGAGGACCCAAGTGCTGCCTATGAGACGCTGATCGGTGGGAGCGGTGGGGCTGTCGGACTCGCCGAAATTGAGGCCGACGCTGCGGAGGGATTCCATCAAGGTGCGATTTTCCGGGCTCTGGAACCAGGCGTTGATGGCTGTGGCCATGATTTCGCCGATGGAGTGGATGGTGAGGAGTTTTTCCTCCGTGGCTGATGCAAGGGCGTCGAGAGTATGAAAGCGGTTTGCAAGGTCGCGCGCGGAGGTCACGCCAACGTGCGGGATGCCAAGGCCGTTCAGCAACCTCCAAAGAGGGCGGGACCGGCTTTCCTCTATAGCTGCAAGGAGATTGGATGCGCTTTTCTCGCCCATGCGATCAAGATTCAGCAGGGATTCCCGGTCGAGGGTGTAAATGTCGGAGATGCCATTGAGTAGCCTGGATTCGACGAGTTGAGCGACTAGCGCCTCACCGAGACCCTCGATATCCATTGCCTGTTTGGATGCGAAGTGTTCGATGCGGCGGCGCATCTGTGCTCCGCATGAGGGGTTGGTGCATTTCCATGCGACCCCAAGCTTTGACACCGCAGCGCCGCAGGAGGGACAGCACTCTGGCATTACAAAAACCCTCTCCGATCCGTTACGGAGTTCTTTTTTTGCCTCAACGACAGCTGGGATGACTTCGCCGGCTTTCTCAATGAGAACGGTGTCGCCGATACGGATGTCTTTGCGTTGGATTTCCTCCTCGTTGTGCAGGGTTGCACGGGAGACCGTGCTACCGGATACAAATACAGGCTGGAGCTCTGCTACAGGGGTGAGGGTTCCGGTGCGGCCGACTTGAATGGTGATGTCGAGGAGCTTTGTTTCGGCGCGCTCGGGTTCGTATTTGTAAGCAATCGCCCAGCGGGGAGCCTTGGCGGTGGATCCGAATTCGCGGCGAAGGGCGAGGCTATCGAGCTTCACAACCGCTCCGTCCGTCTCGTAGGCAAATTCATGCCGTAGTTCGCCCATTTCTTGCACAGCCGCGTTCACAGAACCCTCGTCCGAGCCTTCGAGAATTTTTTCTGAAATCGGCAGTCCCCATTTTTGAAGTTTGGCAAACATCTCGCGGCCAGTCGCGGGTTGGTCGCCCGTCCAGATACCAGTGCCGTAAAAAACGGCAGCCAGCTTGCGGGAAGCGGTTATGGCAGGATCGAGTTGTTTGATGGAGCCCGCAGCGGCGTTTCTAGGATTTGCAAACGGAGGGAGGCCCTCTTCGTCACGCTCGGCATTGAGGCGGGCGAAAATGGTTTTCGGCAGGTACACCTCGCCGCGAATTTCGATCTGCTCAGGTGGATCCCCCTGGAGTTTGTGGGGTATGTTGGAAATGGTGAGAACATTTTGCGTCACGTCATCCCCCGTCACTCCATCTCCCCGGGTGGCGGCTCGGACGAGGCGGCCATCTTCGTAGAGCAGGGAAATGGCAACGCCGTCGACCTTCGGTTCGACAGTGAAGTGGATCGATCTGTCCTCGGCTAGCTTGTGAACGCGGGTCACGAACTCGCGGAGTTCTTCCGGCGAGTAGGTGTTGTCGAGGCTCTGCATCGGCACGATGTGCGTGGCCGGAGCAAATTCCTCGAGCGGCTTGCCACCGACCCGGCGGGTGGGGGAGTCCTTGCTGGCGAGCTCGGGGTGGGCCTTTTCCAGACTGACGAGTTCGCGCAGCAAGCCATCGAACTCGTAATCTGAAATCTCCGGCGCAGCATGCTCGTAGTAGAGGCGGTTGTGGCGCTCGATCTGGGCACGCAACTCATGCACCCGCGCAGTTGCGCGGGTGGAAGTATGGTCAAACAATTCCAACGGCCCGGAACTTGGCTTCGACATGGCGGAAGTGGCGGTCTGGTGCGCAGGCATCCTGGATTTCCTCGGCGGAGAGATGCGCAGAGACGGTTGGCTCCTCGGCGAGGTTCTTCGCGAGTCCACCCTTGTCCTTCCAGGTCTTCATGGCGGCGCGTTGAACGGCTTCGTAGGCGTCTTTGCGCTCCATGCCTTTTTCGGTGAGCATGAGGAGCGCGGACTGGCTGGCGTAGAGACCGCCTGTGAGTTCCATGTTGCGGCGCATGTTATCTGGATAGACGATAAGCCTCGAGACCAGCTTGGTGAGTGTCACCAGCATGTAGTCCAGAAGCGTGCAGCTGTCTGGAAGAATAATCCGCTCGACCGAGCTATGGCTGATGTCGCGCTCGTGCCAGAGGGCGACATTTTCAAGCGCGGCCATGGCATTTCCACGAATGACGCGGGCGAGTCCACTCAGGCGTTCACCGGTGATGGGATTGCGCTTGTGCGGCATGGCGCTGCTGCCTTTTTGTCCCTCGCTGAAATACTCCTCCACCTCGAGCACCTCGGTGCGCTGCAGATGGCGGAATTCCGTCGCCCAGCGGTCGATGCTGGAAGCGATGAGTGCGAGATTGGTCATGAACTCCGCATGGCGGTCGCGCTGGAGAATCTGCGTGGAGAGTGCGGCGGCTTTCAGATTTAGGCGTTCGCAGACGCGGCGCTCGACCTCGGGATCAAGGTGGGCGTGGGTTCCCACAGCACCGCTAATTTTTCCGACTCGGATGCGCTCGCGCATCTCGCGCAGGCGATCGAGGCTGCGTGTGAACTCGTCATACATGAGTGCCATTTTCAGGCCGAAACTGATCGGTTCCGCATGGATGCCATGGCTGCGGCCGATCATGGGTGTGAATTTGAATTCCTTGGCGCGAACTGCCACGGCCTCGCGCAAAGCGATCAGGTCTTTTTCTAAAATTTCGAAGGATTCAAGCATCTGCACCGCGAGTGTGGTGTCGAGCAGGTCGGAGGAGGTCAGGCCTTGGTGAATCCAGCGGGCGGCAGGGCCGACGCGGGATGCGACATCTTCGATGAAAGCGATGACATCGTGGTTCGTGCGTTTTTCGATTTCGCGGACAGCGTTGATGTCAAAAGCGCCCTTCGCGCGGATCGTGGCGGCGTCTTCTTTGGGGATTGTGCCGAGTTCGGCCATGGCCTCGCAGGCGAGGGTTTCAATTTCGAGCCAGATTTCGAGTTTGCGCTGTTCGGTCCATACGGACCGCATGCCGGGCAGTGAGTAGCGTTCAATCATGATGAAGGTCGGTATTTAAACCCTAGGAATCGCACGGGTGCAACCCGCTCGTCAAAATGCGCGTGGATTTACATCATTCCACTTGTCCTACGACGCGGGAGGGCGGATATAAACACATGTTGAAGTTCCTTTGCATCACCCTCCTCACGCTCTCGCTCAGCCTTACTGGCTGCAATATCAAGGAGCGCTACGCCCGCAACAACGCCGCAGCCCGCGCTTGGTTGGCGGCGAATCCTGCTTCGGGTCACATTCGTGTTGCAGGAAATTGGAAGCCTGACGACGAAGGGTGGGGGGATGCCCGGTTGCAACAAAGTGGAAGCCACATCGCCGGAACCATCGGTCTCTACACCGTCGAGGGCCATGTGAAAGGCGAGGATGTCTATCTTGTGATGTCCGAGGATGGGTGGGCCTACTACTCTGCGGTTTTAAAAAAGAAGGGCGATACCTTGTCAGGTTTCTACTCTGCCCACGTGCCATTCAACACGAAGGATCAAGAGACCTTTGTGCTCACCCGCTCGAAACACTGATTTAGCTTCATGGGATGGCGGTTGCGAGTCGCCGCTGCTCGGCCAATTGCGGCCAGAGCGTGGGCGAGCTCGCTGCAACCTTCACACCCCGCGTGCCTGACCACGGCGCGTTGACGGCGAAGAGCATCTCGGCGAGGAAATAGGCTGGCTCATAGTAGTGCGACCTTAGCCGACAGAAGATCCTCCATGATGCATCGCGGTCGTCTTGCAGGCTAATTCCGTTCTCGATGAGGAATTCCATCGCCCAGTCCCATTCGCTGCGAGTGATGCCTGGATCCTGAGCCGCTTCGCCAGATTCTGCTTTGTGGAGGAGGATTTCGGATTCAATACGCCAAGTGCTCATGCCTTGGGTGTCTATTCGGGCATTCGTGCGGGCAAGTTCGCTGAGTCGGAGCATGTGCAGCGTATCCGCACCCTCGGCGATCAGTCGCACAAGTTTCAGGTCGGGTTCCTCGCGCGTCGCCGCGAGACGGATCGCGGCGGCATCCAGCACGCTCAAAAGTGTAATGACCCAGTGTCGGGTTGGACTTGGCGAACGGAAATGATTAAGAATCGAATAAATGTAATGCGTAACGCGCATGCTGCACATCCAGGTGATCAGCTTTTCGGTGGATGTCGTATCAACCGAACCTTGGATGAGTTTGAGACGGACAAGGAACTCAGGTCCCCAGGATGGCTCGCCGCAGAGCAGCGCGAGTTCGCTCATGACGGTCTCCCTCTCCGTGTAGGCCGAGTAAAGGGTTAGCAGGTAACCGATGAATACCGAGATCACCGTGCTGCCCATGAAGGCGGCCGCAAAAACCACCGCGAGTCCCCAAGGGCCGAGAGTTTCCGTGATGCCCAGCGTCGTCATTCCAGCGCCTGCTTGATACAAGGCTTGGGAAAAACCAAGGCCTGTGATGCCATAGAAAATAAATGCGAAGGCGCTTATAAAAATTCCGAGAAAGACTGCCAGAAAAGCCAAAACGTTTGATGGACCTTGCACACTGAGGAATCTGTCGAGCACCTCGTAGTTTCTCATACGTGAAGCGCAGAAGTGGAAAAAAATATGCAGCCCCCTCGCGAGGAGTCGCGCCAGCAAACCTGATGTGGGCCTTGGTACCAACATCACTCCCACAGCGGCAGCGATCGCCGCCCACAGCAGCCAGATTCCACAGAACAGGGAGGCCAACCGCAATGCGGCATCCAGCGCGCCTTCCGTCGCTGTGGAAGCAAGACCAAACTGGATCGGGTATGAAGCAAAGATGGCACTCATCTCCCTAAGGAACTCAAAATATCCACTCCGTATCACGAAGAAAAACTTCAGCTGGGCTGCTGATGGAATTGCATTTCTTTGTAGGATTCGCTTATTATGCTTCCAACATGATCTCTCTGCTCATCGCCGGCGGTTCCATCATTAGCACATTCACTGCGCCTCAGTTGCCTGAGATGGTGAACCACACTCTCAATGCCACACCCGTCAAAGCGCATGAAGTCGTCTGCCGCACCCGTTGGGGAACGCCGATGATGCCGGACGGTAAGGGAAGCTACAACCTCACGGCTCCACCGAACCCCACTTACATCCAGCGCAGCCTCATCCAGCCTCCCAAGACCGATGCTCCAATCTATCGGCCGGGAGCGCCTTATGTTTTGCCATCCCAAGCCGCTGGTGCTGAGTTACAGCCTGCGCTCCCCAAGTAACCACTTCGTGACGCCATTCCGACGGGCGTCGTCGTCACTCCCCCATTGAAACACCAGACCTCCTCGGGATTCTACAGTATCCACTGGTTCCAGCTCCTGAACGCTCTGTCTTTTCAGATCATCCTAGGAGCGCCTATGATTCTCTACGCAAAGAGCATCGGGGCCACGTCCAGTGTGGTTGGCATTCTCGCCTCATTTACCCCTCTCATGACGGTGCTCCAGTTGCCAGCAGCCAAGTGGCTGCCGGTTTACGGCTACAAGCGTTTCGTTTTAATGGGGTGGGGTCTGCGGACGATTTTTATTTTTATCGTAGCCGCTGTGCCCTTGCTTTTGTTTCTCAATGAAGTCGCCAAAATCGTCCTCCTGGTTGCGTCGCTCTTCGTGTTCAATTTCTTGCGAGGCATAGCGTCCACCGCCTGGATGCCATGGATCGCCGTTCTTATACCCGAAGAAGAGAAGGCTGTTTTCTTATCCCGCGATCAGATTTTCATATTCTTCGGCTCGCTGATGGCGCTTCTCTGTTCGGCACTGCTCATGTCCGGCAACGTGGCCTCCATGGAATACTCGCTTGTCTTTCTGGTGAGCGCCTTGGCTGGCACTGGATCGCTTTTTTTCATCAAGCGCATCCCGGATGTGTGTGGCAGCGAGCAGATGCGCACATCCTCCGAGCTTGTGCCCTGGAAGCAGATTCTTTTTTACCCACCGTTTTTTTCTCTTCTCCTCTTCAATCTGTCCTTCGTCATCGTGGTCGGCAGTTTGGGAGTTTTCACCGTGGAATATCTACACGAGTTTCCGGAATTCAGTGTCTCCAAGGTCCTGTATCTGACGGGTGTCTCGTTCATCGGGGCGCTCGCGAGCTTGTCGTTTCTTGGAAAAATGATCGAGCGCCTGGGCGGCAAGCCCGTTCTTGCAGTGGCGATCATGCTTTTTGGTGGAGCCATAGCCGGTTGGTTCTTCGTTGCGGCCGGAATCATACCTTGCAAATGGCATGTCATTTGTCTTTTGAACTTCATCTGTGGCGTTGCCGGAGCCGCCTTCAATGTAGCCAATGCAAGGATCATCTTCGCAACCATGCCACAGATGGGGCGCAATCACTTTTTTGCCCTCTTCACAGTGATCAGCAGCCTTGGCCTCGGCGCGGCACCGGTCGTCTGGGGCATTTCGCTCGACTTCATTGGCACTTATGAAGTCGTCACAGGTGCCTTCCACTGGAAACGCCACAGCATTTACTTCGCGGCGCTTTTCCTGCTCAACCTGATAACATTTTTGCAAGTCCGCCACTTGCGGGAGGCGCGCGAGTAACTGCCTTTCTTCGTTCAGGATTTTGTTGAGAAACAACGCATCGTCGGTCAGTGCTTCGGGTGAGTCGCCGATGGCGAAATTATGAAGGATTTTTGGACTCAGCCTGAGAGCTCGGAGTTCCAATACATAGGGATTCCAGCGATCCTTGCCGGTTCGCAATGGCAGGTGGTGCTTGGTATCTTTTTTTGTTGCCCCGAAAGACACTACATCTCATGCACTGGACGAAAAGATCACTACTCTTTACGGTGGCGGAGCAGTCTTTGCCTTTATCGCCCCCCAAGGCACTGGTGTCTTCTCGGTACCCATCAGCCGTCTGAAGTATGATTTCCAGCGCCTTGGACGATTCACGACCGCAGCGGTCATCAACTGCAGATTCTCACCTCTTATCAAGCCTGCCCTTGTGAGTTCCGCTTGCCAAGTTCACACTCCTCCGCCTCCGCAAGTCCTTCATGAATTCACCTGAAAAAACGCACACCATTCCGAGTGCTTGGCTCGAGCCCTCGGCCCAGCCTCTGGAGATCGACTTCGGCTGTCACCGAGGCGCGTTTCTCATCGGCATGGCCGCGCTGCATCCCGTCTCGAATTTTCTTGGTATTGAAAAGCAGTCAGACCGCGTGAACAAATGCAATACACGCGCTTTGCGACTGGGATTATCCAACGCCGCAGCCATTCAAGGCCTCGGAGTCGAGGCACTCACGATTCTTCCGTCATTCAGTGTTTCGACTTTTCACCTTTATTTCCCTGATCCCTGGCCTAAACGACGGCATTCAAGTCGGCGTGTTTTTCAAAAAAACTTCCTCTCCGAAATCCGCCGAATCCTTCGACCGGATGGTGTTCTCCGGCTCATGACCGACGACGGTCCCTATTTCGCTGAAATGCGCGAACTCACTTGTGAGGGTTGGCTCGAAATTTCTTGGGATGATGGTCGCGAGTGCGTCCTCACAGCTTTTGAAAAAACCTTCCGCAACCGTGGACAAATCCCGCATCAGGCAGCATTGAAACCGGTCTGATCGGTAGTCACCTGCTACTTGGCCGAAATCCAAGGAGTGTCCTGCGACTTGCTCTTGAGAGAGTTCATCACAATGTAAAGCAACCCTTCGAGCATGTCTGGAGAGGTGCGGAAGACATCTGTTGTCTCCGATGGAGGCTCCCATGTTGAAGCTGGCAGGGAAGGGGAGAATGTCATTTCCCTCACCTCCACCACAGTCGAAAAATCCCGGCGCTTCACTTCGATGCGCCGGATTTTATGGCCGGGGGCGACCCAGACGCGTGTTTGGAAATCCTCCGCCTTTGTTGCCTTTGCCAGTTCCGGCATGAGACCCGCTGTGAGTACACGGCAGCTCTCGCCATGGAGTTCCTCGACCTCTGCGACGTCGGGGCGACTCACGGAGAATAGCGCTGGCAGGAAGATCGCCTGCTGGGGAGTGATCGGTAGAAAGATCGGTGTTTTCAGTTTTGTGCCTTTCCTTGGCACGACTTGAAATTGCGAGACGAGGTATTCCACTTTTGAACCCGGAGTTGCCCACACCTGATCGCCATTGCGGCAGACCGTGAACGTTTCGCCCAAGACCGGAGCGACCAATTTCACTTTGTCAGGAAATTGCACCGCCGCTTGGAGTGTGGCGCCTTTCATTTCCTTCGGAAGCCGCCCGCTGACTTCGGTCATCTCGAGTACAATGGAGGCGGCGCGGTTTTCGCCGTTCGATTCCGAGAGAAGCACACCCCAGAGAGGTTGGAAAATTTTTGCAATGACATCATACGGGTTCTCACGGGGTGCCGGCTGCTGCGCCCGAAGCGGAAAGGCAAGGGCGAGAATCATTGCCAGCATAGGAAAAAAAATGCGCATAAGCTTTTATAACCTCCGCTCTCTGACTCTGGCAAAAGAATCGTTTTGCATTTCCATAGCGACGGGTGTCTTTATGTATTCGTTATGGATAGCATTTTGGCAGCAGGTCCCCGAGTCCGGGCCATGGAATACTACAAATGATGATCGCAGCAGGTATTATCTACGCTTTCACGGAAAGCACTCTGGAGGGGAAGTTGATCCTCCTTGTGCTTTTTCTCGCATCGATTTTCAGCTGGTCCGTGATGGTCACCAAGATTCGCTTTCTGAGTTTTTGCAAACGCCAGAACGACCGTTTCCAAGATCTCTTCCACCAGGATCGCCAGCCGCTCCGCATCTACGAGGCGGGCGTCGCCTTCGAGGGATCGAACATTTTTGAAATCTACGAAGCCGGCGCCAACGAACTCTGTTTTCAAATGCTGGGATCCGTCGAAGTCGATGAAAGCTTCGCCTCGCGTCTCAAGACTGCTGAAAAAATCACCCCGGCTCAGATGCGCGCCGTCCAAGCCGCCATGGAGCGCGCTGTCGGGGAATCCGCCCTCCGCCTCGAATCCAAAATGATCGTGCTCTCGACCGCTGTCAGCGGCGCTCCATTTCTTGGCCTGCTTGGTACCGTCTGGGGCGTGATGGACGCCTTCGCAGGTATCGCCGCCTCAGGAAATGCCAACCTCGCCGCGATGGCGCCCGGAATTTCCGGATCGCTCATCACCACCATCATCAGTCTTCTCGTTGCCATCCCGGCCATGTTTGGCTACAATTTTCTCGTCACGACGCTGCGCTCGCTTCTGGTTCAGGCCGATAACTTCGCCACCGAGCTATCTTCTGAAATCGAACACCGCTATGTCGATTTCGGCTCCCGCGAATCAAGGCGTCCGATCCTCTGACTCCGCATGCGACGCTACTCTTCGAAAAATGGGCTGCACGGCCTCACGGAGCTGAACATCACCCCCATGCTAGATTTGGTCTTTGTGTTGTTGATCATTTTCATGATTACCACCCCGTTGATCGAGAACAGCATGGATTTGGTCGTTCCAAAAAGCTCCACAGCGGCTGGTTCATCGAACCCCTCGCAGACATTCAATATCTCGATTGATAAAAACAACATACTCAAGATCGACAATACAGTTGTCACACCCGCCGACCTCGAATCCCGTCTTGTCGCTCTCAAAGTCGAAAAGCCCGATACCGCCGTCATCGTCCGCCCCCATTTTGAACTCCCGATTCAAAAATTTATTTCCGTCATGGACATTCTCCAGCGCGTCGGAATCACCAAAGTCGGAGTCATGACGCTCAAAGACGGCCCCGACGCTCCAGCCAAAGCCCGCTGACATGGAAAATCCGCATTTCAGGCGGAACCTGATCGTCGTCGCCGCTCTTCACATTCTCCTCATTGGGGCCATTCTGTACTTCACCAAGCGTGAAATCAAAAAGCCACAGGGCGACATCACTTGGGTGAATCCCGGTTCCTTTGCTGCCGCTGCCGCCGCTGGCGTAGGAAGCTCTCCGCAGGAAGTCGAGGAGAAGCTGGAACCCAAACCCGAGCCAACGCCGGAACCCACTCCCGAGCCGACTCCGGAACCAACCCTAGAGCCAACTCCAGAACCCAGTCCCGATAAATCCGATCTCGTCGAGGCCACGCCAACCCCCACCCCGAAGCCCAGTCCCAAGCCTACCCCAACACCGACACCCAAACCGAAGCCGACCTCAACTCCCACTCCTAAACCCAAGCCCAGCCCGACGCCTTCGCCCAAACCCAAACCTTCGGCCACGCCCACGCCGAAGCCCTCCGCCAGTCCTTCCCCGAAGGCATCGCCTTCAGTTTCTCCAAAAGCCTCTCCCGCCGCATCGCCCAAGCCGTCCCCAGGCGCATCACCCAAAGCCTCTCCCTCCTCTTCACCAAGTGCAGCTTCTGGTTCAGCAAAACCGTCTACATCGCCCAGCGATGGTAAGTCTCCCAGCCAAGGCGCAGGCAAACCAGGGGCATCCGGTGGTGGCGGTGGCACGGCGGCGAGCGGCACTGGTAAAGGTGGAGCCGGTGGCACCGCCAGCGAATTCGGGTGGTATCATGAACTCATCCATGACCGCTTCTTCAGCCAATGGGAGCAACCCACCTCCATCTTCGAGCAGGATAAATCCTTCGTCTGCACAGTAAAAATCCAGATCAAACGCGACGGCACCATTGCCAGTGCTGACATCGTTCGCTCCAGTGGAAACCCACTCATGGACCAATCCGTCCTTGCCGCACTCAACCGCGTTCCCCGCATCGACGCGCTGCCCACAGGACTCGGCATCGGCGACACTTACACCGTCAACATCAACTTCGAACTCCAGTAGGATTCAGCTTCTTCGCTTTTTGGGTGAAAGCTTGGGTTAAGACAAAGTCCCGTTCGCGCAGCGGCGCTATGCGGAGCAGTGAGTTCCAATATGGCTGCGGCGCCAGGCGCGCGGGTGCCATCCGGGCGAATCAACTGCACCGCGCTGCGAATTTCGCCTCCGGGATTTCCGGATAATCCGATGCGTCATTCGAGTCGGGGCGGTAGTGCAAGGAGTCTTCCGTCACTTCCGCAAGCATGCGATCTACTGACCGCAGAAATAGTAGGTGCCGTGGAAGACGGGCAGCCGATGCGTCATTTTTTTAAGAGCTTCGCCAGCGCCGCTGCGGGATTCTCGACCGTTTGCGCGGTGATGGTCAGCGCGCGCAGGCGGCTCGAAGGCAGACGGAACTTGAGGTCGCGGAAGGTGCGCTCGAGAACGGTCATCAGGCCGCGGGCACCTGTTTGCTCGGTGCGGGCCAGCGCGGCGAGCTTGCGGAGCGCGCAAGGCTCGAACTGGAGCTTGATGCCGTAGGCGGCGAAAGATCGTTTGTATTGGTGGATTAGACTGCTTTCGCTTTTTTCCAAAACCTGAAAAAGGTCGTCCTCGTCGAGCGCATGGCAGGCGACACGCACAGGCAGGCGCCCGATGAATTCCGGTTCGAGCCCAAAGCGAATGAAGTCGCTCGTGCCAGCCTGCGCCACAGCCTTCGCGGGTGACATCGAGTTTTGAGCGAGGCGGGAGCGGATGATTCCATCCAGGCCGACAAAGGCTCCGCTAGCGATAAAGAGGATGTGGCGTGTCGAAATCGTGTCGGGCATTCCCGGCGTGTTGCCCCGGGCGGCACTCATGGCGGACTGGAGCTGGCCGGTCACATCATTTGGAGACAGCACAGGCACATCGCCGTCTTCCATGATTTTAAGCAGGTTGGTTTGGACGCCGCGCCCGGAGACATCGCGTCCGCCGCCCTCGGATGACCCGGCCAGTTTGTCCACTTCATCGAGGTAGATGATGCCGTGGGAGGCGCGTTTGATATCACCTCCAGCGCGGCGGATGAGGTCGCGCACGAGGTCGTCCACATCGCCGCCGACATAGCCTGTTTCGCTGAACTTGGTGGCATCCGCTTTCACGAAGGGAACTCCGATGAGATCGGCCGCAGAGCGAATGAGGTGGGTTTTTCCGACGCCCGTGGGGCCGAGCAGGAGGACATTTTGCTTTTGATAAAATGGAGCATCCTGACCCTCCAGCGTGAGGCGCACATGTTGAAAGTGATCGCAAAGAGCCACTCCGAGAACCTTCTTGGCTTCGCTTTGGCCAATGACAAAGCGGTTGAGGTGCCTGGCGATATCCGCCGGTTTGAGGCTGAAGGAAAACTCCTGTGAGGGCGCTGGCTTGCGCCGGATGGCGACCTTCGAGATCGCTGGCTCGCTGATGCGGCGGAGTTTTTTAGGAATTCCTGCTGTGACGGGACCGAGTGTGGTTGGTTTCATGAAAAATTGAGTTCTCTGTCGATGGCTACCAGTCGGTCGTAAAGTGGCATCAGGCCTTCCGGGATGATGCGTGTTCCGCCGACCACGGCGATGAAGTTCGAGTCGCCCACCCAGCGGGGAACGATGTGGATGTGCAGGTGGTCTTCCACTCCAGCTCCAGAGGCCTTTCCGAGATTCCAGCCGATATTGAATCCTTGGGCCTTCACCGCGATCTCAAGCAACCGCTGCGCGTGTGCACTCAGTCGCCAGAGGTCGAGGATTTCGTCTTCGGTGACCTCCGACATTTTGACAACCTTCCGGCACGGAACAGCCATGAGATGCCCTGCGGAGTAGGGGTATTTATTCATGACAAGAAAAGCGGTGGGTCGCCTGGCCACCACGAAGTGTGCGGCATCATCACTCGAAGCAGCGGCTTCGGATAGAAAATCAACCCCGCTGCGGTGTTCGGCCTGGAAATACTCGACCCGCCATGGGGCCCACAGTGACTCGATGGTCTGCTTTGGAAATTGCTCGGTCATATTCAGTGAGGATGGCTCCTCGCCGCAGGGTAGGGAAGGGATTTCAGCCTTCGAGCAGGCGTCTTGACGATCCCCCGTCGTAGTTGCACCCTCCGACCATGCCACTTGAAATCCTTCAGCGTCCCCGCCGCAATAGACGCTCCGATAACATTCGCCGACTTGTCCGCGAGACGGTTCTGCGTCCGGAGGATTTGATCTGGCCGCTGTTCATTCATGAGTCGAAGGATGACCTCGCGATTGAGTCCATGCCAGGGGTTTCGAGGCTTGGTGAAGCCTCCTTGCTGCGGGCCTGTGAGCGCGCGCTGGAGTTGCACATTCCGGCCGTGGCTATTTTTCCAAGCATCGACCCAACGCTGAAAAATGATGTCGGTTCGCATGCCTTCGAAACTTCGAATCTTCTCTACCGCGCTGTTTCAGAGATCAAAAAGCGGTTTCCCAACCTGGTTGTCATCACCGATGTGGCATTAGACCCCTATACCGACCATGGGCATGACGGCCTGCTGTCGGCGGATGGTTCGTCGGTTGAAAATGACAGTACGGTCGAGGTGCTCTGCCGCTTGGCTGTCATGGAAGCGCAGGCCGGTGCCGATATTGTGGCACCATCGGATATGATGGACGGCCGCATCGCCTCAGTGCGCCGTGCGCTCGATGCGGCAGGATTTCAACAAACCGGCATCATGTCGTACGCTGCCAAGTATACCTCGGCCTACTACGGGCCATTCCGCGACGCGGTGGGCAGCAAGATCGGCAAGGATGCGATCAGCAAATCCACCTACCAGATGGATCCGGCAAATTCCCGGGAGGCCATGCGCGAGGTGCGTCTCGATTTGGAGGAGGGGGCCGACATCGTTATCGTCAAACCTGCCGGGGCCTATCTGGATATCATCCGCTCCGTTCGGCAGAGTTGCGATGCGCCGCTCGCCGCTTACCAGGTGAGCGGGGAGTTTTCCCAAATCCACGCGGCGGCACGCCTTGGTTGGCTTGACTACAAGCGCACGCGGGATGAATCGCTCGTGGCCATCAAGCGGGCTGGTGCGGATATGATTCTTACCTACTTCGCAGCGGAGGTTGCTGCTGAAATGCGATGAGTTTTCTTCGCGTCTATCGCACGCCCTTGCTGATCCTATTGCTGGGAGGGGTTCTTTGTGTCCTGGCTTTCCAATTTGACCTTCCGATTCGGCAGCATCTGGTCGAGGCCCAAGGGCCCAAATGGCAAAAAACCCCGGAGGCTCAAATTTATGGTAAGGTCCGTGTCTGGGGCGACTGGCCACCAATCATGGTGGCGGCAGCCATTGGATTTCTCATCGCCAAAGCGCGCGGCAATCGGCGTTGGAGCCGCATCATTCTTGCGGCGATGATTGCCTCCACGCTCGCCGGCATGATTGCGAATGCGTCGAGGCTCACCACCGGACGCACACGGCCGCGCGAGAGTCCCAAGATCGAGCATGGTTTCTATGGGCCATACCACAATGGCCGGATTCTTGTTGGCGTGCCGGCCTACAATTCCTTCCCCTCGGGCCATACGGCCACAGCGTTTGGATTCGCCGCTGCGATTGTTTTCGCAGCCCCCGTATGGGGATTCTTGGCTCTCATCGGTGCGGGAGCTGTGGCTTGGGCGAGCATTGCCATCGGAGCGCACCATCCCTCGGATGTTGTGGTTTCGATGACGCTGGCTTTTTTGACCGGTTGGTTTGTTTGCCGGTTGATGAAACTTGGACTGCGTTCCTCAGAAATCTCATAGGAAGAAGGCGCGACTCAAAAGGTGTCATGTCGTGGACAGGCTTTAGGCTCAGTTCAACCATTACATTGGGCTCAGTGATGTGTGCGATGCCCTGCGACTCTCTTCTTAAGCCAATCCATCTCGTGCGCGTTGGAGTTCGGCGAGGCGGTTGATCCAGTCGTGTTGGCGTTGGCGGTGCTCGGTGACGACTTCAGTGGGAGCGTTTTGCACGAAGGTTTCGCTGGCGAGCTTGCGGGCGACTTTTTCGATTTCGGCTTCGACTTTGGTTATTTCTCCATCGAGGCGTTTTTTTTCCGTCGCAGGATCTATGACACCTTCAAGCGGGAGGTAGATTGTTCCGATGTCCGTCGGACAAGCAGCATGGCCTTGCGGAGGGGCTTCGCAGAATGCGAGGGATTCCGCGTGAAGGAGGATTGAGAGCACCGCGGCCTCGTGAATTAGCCACTCCGCTGCCGGGGTGAGCTGCCAAGGCAGGCGTTTGTTGCCGGGAATGCCATAAGTCGCACGGATGTTTCGGGCCTGTGAGACTGCCGCAAAAACGGCTGCGGATCGCGAGTCGGCTCCAAAGTCTGAGGCTTTCGGCCAGCCGCTCTGCATGAGGCTTTCCGTGCCAAGACCGAGTCCGTTCCAGAGTTCCTCCGTGATGAACGGCGCGTAGGGATGGAGGAGTTGGAGGATGCGTTTGATGGTGTAATCCAGCGTGGCCAGTGTCCCTGCGCGGCGAGGGGAGTCGGTGGCGAAATCCGACTTTGCGACTTCGATGAAGCGGTCGCAGAAATCCCCCCAGACGAAGTCATAGAGAGCTTGGGCGATATCGCTGAAGCGGTAGGTTTCGTAGCCTTCGTTCACGCGCTGTATCGTTGCGTCAAGCCGGGCTAGAAGATCCCCAGCAAAGAGGGAGAGTTCGTGATTCGAGGGATCCGCATTCGGATCCAGCGGTCCTTGCATTTGGCGAAAGCGGCAAGCGTTCCAGAGCTTGTTGCAGAAATTTCGTCCCTCGACGATTTGCTGTTCGTCGAACTTGATATCTTGTCCCTGCGGCGCGATGCGGAGGAGTCCGAAGCGGATGCCATCCCCGCCGTACTTGGCGATGAGGTCAAGCGGGTCAGGCGAATTGCCGAGGCTCTTGGACATTTTGCGGCCCTGCTTGTCGCGGATGATGCCCGTGAAATAGACATCCTTGAAAGGAACCTGCCCAGTGTATTCGAGGCTCGCCATGATCATGCGCGCGACCCAGAAAAAGATGATGTCCGGGCCGGTAACCAGCACGCTGGTCGGGAAGAATTTCGCCAGCGCGGCGGGTTCCATCGTCTCATGGGCCCACAGCCACGAGGAGAACCAGGTGTCGAGCACATCGGAGTCTTGCACCCAGCCCTCGCCGGGCGACTCGATCTGGCATTTTGCATTTTCCGCATCGCTCTTCCCCGATGGATACCAGACTGGGATGCGATGACCCCACCAGAGTTGGCGGGAAATGCACCAGTCCTGGATGTTGTCGAGCCAGTGGTCGTAGACTTTTTCCCAGCGGTCGGGAAAGAAGCGGATGAGATGCTTCCGCACGGCATCGCGGGCTTCGACAGTTTGTGGATATTTTAAAAACCACTGCTCGGAAAGGCGGGGTTCGATCGGCACGTCGGCGCGTTCACTGAAACCGACATTGTTTTCGTGGGGCTCCTCTTTGACGAGGAGCCCGAGTTCGTGGAGCTTATCCACGGCTTTTGTGCGGGCTTCAAAGCGGTCGAGGCCTGTGAATTCCTCGCCGGCGAGGTCATTCAGCGTGGCGTCCGGATTGAAAATATCGACGACAGGCAGGTTGTGGCGCAGACCGATCTCGTAGTCGGTTTTGTCGTGCGCTGGAGTCACCTTCAAGACGCCCGTGCCGAATTCGAAATCCACCGCCTCATCGCCGATGATAGGAAGCAAGGCTTCCACACCGGCGGGGAGGGGGCGGCGCACATGGAGGCCGATGAGCGCAGTGTAGCGGGGGTCCTTCGGGTTCACAGCCACAGCTGCATCGGCCATGATCGTCTCTGGGCGGGTGGTGGCAATTTCCAAGAAGGTGCCGGGCCTTTCCACGACCTCGACTTTGTAGTGGTAGAAAAATCCTTTCTGGTTTTTTGGAATGACTTCCTCATCGCTGAGCGCTGTGAGTGAGACGGGGCACCAGTTCACCATCCGCTTGCCACGATAAATCATCCCCTTGGCGTGGAGATCAACGAAAACCTCCTGCACCTTGCGCGCATAGGCTTCATCCATTGTGAAGCGCTCGCGCGTCCAGTCGCAGGAGCAACCGAGTTTCTTGAGTTGATTGATGATGATGCCACCGTGTTTTTCCTTCCACTCCCAGACGCGTTTCAGAAACTCATCGCGGCCGAGATCATGGCGGGTCTTTTTCTCCTCCTTGCGCAGTTTGCGCTCCACGACGGTCTGCGTGGCGATGCCGGCGTGATCTGTGCCTGGCAGCCACAGAACCTCATGCCCAGTCTGGCGCGCGCGGCGTGCGAGGATGTCTTGAAGCGTGTTGTTGAGGACATGTCCGAGCGTGAGAACACCGGTGACATTTGGTGGCGGGATGACGATCGAGTAAGCGGGCTTCGGCGAAGCGGGATCGGCGGTAAAGAGACCGTTTTCGATCCACCAGGAATACCATTTATCTTCGACGGCTTGAGGTTCGTAGGCTTTATGCAGTTCGGACATAACGCGCGGCATTGTGCAAGGATTCGCGCATCATTCAATCGGCTTCTCGGGAATCCTCGTTGGCTTTTGAAAAATCACTGAGCGGGCAAAAATGCCAATCAGCTTCCAAAATCAAACGACACCGCTTTGTCGATGCTCAGCTTTGAAAAATCGGGATGCGCAGGGTTGAGGAGAAAGTCCTGTGCCGCATCAAGGAGGAGACCATGATTTCCAGCGCCGAGAAACGCTTCCTCGCCGCAGCCGCAGCCCTCGGCAAAAGCATTGAAAAAGGCGTCTTCAAGCGCACCGCCGTCATCGAACGCAAAATCGGAGCCCT